>JAJZMN010000056.1:9924-12310 GCA_021850345.1 Actinomycetes bacterium
GTCCTCATAGCAGTCACCGGGAAGCAGGTCGCCGGCGTAGAGGTCGTTCGCTCCACGCGCCAGACCGAGGGCGTCTTGGCGGTCCCTCCCGCTGCGAAGCGCGGCGATCGCCTCGCTCGCGGCCGTCTCGAAGCGGGCTGCGTCGACGACGACGCCGGGCGCGAGCCGCACGATCTGCTCCCTGCGGACGGCGACCGAACCGGCCGCCCGGGAGAGCCGGGCGAGGAGGTTACGCAGCCGCCGCCTCCCCCGTTCAGCGCTCGCGTCAGGCCAGAGGACGTCGATCACCTCCTTCACGGGAAGTCCTTCGGGGCTCAGGACGAGCCGCTTGAGGAGGAGCGCGACCTGGGGTGCCAGGTGCGCCTCGCGCCCATCGCGGCGAACCCCGAACGCCCCGAGCACCCGGATCTGCACCTGGCCTCCCGCGGAGCGCTCCTCTGCGGCCTCGAGCAGTCGGCGCACCGCCGCCTTCGGCGAGCAGGGCGCGCCGGGCGCTCGTGCGAGGTCCCCGGAGCGTCCGGGGACGCGCCTCAAAGCGGCTGGAAGCGCGGCCTCGAGCGCGCTCCTCCAGCCGAGCCAGTCGAACACGGTCCGCCCCTTCGACGGGCGCGTCGAGGTCGCCGCGAGCTCGAGGCGCTCGTGACCAAGCGCTCCGGCTGCGACGAGCACGGCGTCAGCGAGGTCGTCCTCGTCCCCGACGCGCCAGAGCGCCTCGGCCGCTGCCGCCGCGTCCTCGAGCGCTCGATCCCCCTCTCCCTCGAAGAGGAAGGCCAGCGAGCGCGCTAGCCGACTTCGGCCATGCCCGGGCTCGTCGCCGACGGCGAACTGGAGACGCAGCGCACGCTCGAGACGGGAGCGACCCTTTGCCCACTCTCCTCTCGCGAGGTCGGCGATCGCCGCCGTGAAGCAGGCGCGACCCAGCGCGAAGACGGCACCGAGACGCTCGAGCTCGGCGAGGCCGTGGGCGAGCCGCGCGCGCGCGGACGCGTCGTCGCCGGCGCACACGCGCACAAGGCCGAGCTCGCAACCCATCCGCGCCTCGCGCAGCTTTCCGCTTCCGTCCGCGGCGAGGATCACCGCCTCGCCGAATCTGCGAAGCGCCGTATCGAGTTCGCCCACACGAAGAGCGAGCCGCGCCCGTCCGGCGAGCAGCTCGATGCGCTCGTCCGGCCCGAGAGAGAGCCCGAGAAGCTCGTCGAGCTGGCTCGCCGTCTCCTCCGGGGCTCGCCGGAGCTCCCACAGCGAGCAGAGGGTCACCGCAAGGCGCGTCGCTGACGAAACGTCGACAAGGCGGAGCGCTGTGTCGAGGCCTGCCTCGAGGTTCGCCTGCTCGGCGCAGAGCCGGCCGAGTACGCCACGCCGTCGGGCCTCGGGCACAAGGTGCGTCTCGGACGCCGTCACGAGGGCGGCGCACCACGCAAGGTGGTCCACTGCCGCAGGTTCGAGCGTACCCCCCAGCCGGTCTTCGAGCGCCGCCCTCTCACCCGGTACCACGCGATAGCGAGCGGCGCCTTCGCCGGCTGCCACCTCGACGCCCCCGTCCTCGACGAGGCGAGCGAGCACCTCGACGAGCCCGAGCGCGCCAATGCCTGAAAGCCGCGGCCGATCCCGGAGCGTCGCGACGTCGGCGCCGCCCACGAAGGCGCTCTGCTCGGTGAGCACGAGGTTCTCTACCTCCTCGGCCGCCATCGGGGACTCGGCATCCATGATCGCGACGGCGCCGCTCAGGCGCCTTCGGCCCGGCTCTTCCTTGCAACCCTGCCCCGTCCACCAGGCCCCCACCGCTGGCTCCTCCATCGGTGCGAGGTTGACCACCGCGGCGTTCCCAGATCGTTCCCACATCGTGCCGGCACGCTGACAGAGCGCCGGGGAGGCGAAGCTGACGGTCACCGGGGCGGCGGCCCGTCCTCTGCGCGGACGACGACGACGAGAGGGATGACTTCCGTGAGCATCGGGCACTCAAGCACGGTCGGCCACCCGATGAGCACGTCTTCACGTGGCACAAGCGTCCGAGCGCCCTCGGGCGCCTCATGCCTCTCTGGCAGCCCATGCTCCTTGCCTGTGCGCTCGTGGTCCGCAACCTTGCGGCCGCGGTGACCGATGCCTTCGCCAAGCGCGAGGAAGAGGACGAGCGGCGCATGGCTGCCGGCAAAGCTCCACGGGCGAGGCGCCGTCGGCGTCGGGCCAGCGCGGACCTCGTCGGGGGGCGACGGCGCACGCACCGCCGTAGTCGCGCAACGACCCCTGCGCGTCGCGGTCCCCCGGGGTCGCGACACGCCTCGAGGCAGCCAGAGACGCGACGAACGGCCCCCGAGAGGGCCGTTCGCTGAGTGTCACATCCAAACGTGAAGATGGTGGAGGTCCAAATGTGAAGACCTCAGGAGTG
>JAJZMN010000226.1 GCA_021850345.1 Actinomycetes bacterium
TACGTTCCCGAGACCAAGCGGCTCACCGCGTTGCTGCGCGAGATGCAGGACGCCAAGTTCCACATGTCGATCGTGGTCGACGAGTACGGGAGCACCGTCGGTCTCGTCACCTTGGAGGACCTGATCGAAGAGCTCGTCGGCGAGATCGTCGACGAGTTCGACGTAGAGGAGCCGGTGGTCGAGACGCTTCCCGATGGCAGCGTCGTGGTGACGGCGCGCATGGCGATCGACGACGTCGACGACCTACTCGGCACGGAGCTTCCACAAGAAGGTTGGGACACGGTCGGTGGCTTGATGCTGGCCGTGAGCGGACACGTCCCCCAAGAAGGGGAGTCGGTAGAGGTCGACGGCGTCCGGCTCGTCGCGCAGCGCGTGCAGGGGCGGCGAATCAGCAGGGTGCGGATCGAGCGCACCGCGTCCGTCGGCGCACCCGACGACGCGGACTGAGGCCGCGTGAAGTCCGGGTTCGTGACCGTGGTGGGGCGGCCGAACGTCGGCAAGTCGACGCTCGTGAACCACATGGTGGGCACGAAGGTGTCCATCACCTCGTCGAGGCCGAACACCACGCGCCACAGCGTCCGGGGTGTGCTTCATCTCCCAGGCTCCCAGGCGGTGTTCGTCGACACCCCGGGCTTGCACCGACCGCGCACCATGCTCGGCGAGCGTCTCGTCGAGACCGCGGGCGCGTCACTGCAAGATGTCGACGTAGTGGTACCTGTCGTGGACGCCACCGCCGCGATCGGCCCCGGCGACCGGATGGTGCTGGCGAGATCGATCGCCGCGCGCAGCGAGGGTGGCATCGCGGTGGTGGTGAACAAGGTCGATCGGGCGAGTCGTGCGGATGTGGTCACCCGGCTGGCGAGCGTCGCGGCGACGGTCGAGGAGCTCGGCGGAGGTGAACGGGCCGAGTACTTTGCGGTCTCTGCGAGAACCGGTGAGGGTGTGGACGAGCTGGTCGAGGCGATCGTACGCCGGCTGCCCGACGGTCCCCCTTACTACCCCGACGGTACGGTCACCGACACGCCGGAGGCGGTGCGCGTCGCCGAGCTGGTGCGTGAGCAGCTGCTGCGTCGCGCGCGCGAGGAGCTGCCGCACTCGATCGCGTGCCGGGTGACCGAGTGGGAGTGGCCCAGGATCCGCTGTGAGATCGTCGTCGAGCGAGACTCGCAGAAGGGCATCGTCATCGGCCGCGGTGGCGAGGTGCTGAAGGAAGTCGGGACCGCGGTCCGCCGACAGCTTCCGCCAGGTGTCTACCTCGAGCTGTACGTCCGAGTCGAGAAGCGTTGGCAGCAGCGCCCGGACGCGCTCGACCGTCTCGGCTACTGATGTGGAACGGTTGGGCTCGGCTCGGGGCCCGATTGCCGCGCGCGATTCGCGCACGGAGGCGCCCACGCGACTGCCAACGTCGGCTGATGCCACTCCGCAGGCGTTGGCGCGCCCCCGTCGCTGTTGAAAGGGTCCTCAAGCCGCGGGAAGCGCGAGTACCTCTCCGAGGAAGTCGACGACGGCTTGGCGTTCTACGGTGCGCCGGAGCGGGGGCAGCGCCGCGAGCAGGACGCGTCGGTAGCTGGCGGTCGCCAGGCGCGGATCCAGCACCGCGACGACGCCGTAGTCCGTCGAGGAGCGGATGAGCCGCCCCACACCTTGGGCGAGAAGGCTCGCCGCGCGCGGGAGGTCCACGAGCGAGAACGCTGCGTCACCGGCGAGCTCGCGGCGGGCCTCGAGCAGCGGATCGTCCGGACGGCCAAAGGGAAGCCGGTCCAGGGTCACCAGACTGCACGAGCGGCCCGGGACGTCCACGCCCTGCCAGAATCCGAGGGTGGCGAAGAGGCACGACGACTCTTGGGTGCTGAACGTCTCGAGCAGCCGGCCCTTGGGCAGTTCGCCCTGGAGAAGCAGGCGATAGGGGAGGCGATCTGCGAGCGCCTCTCTTGCCGCGTTCATCGCTCGATGGCTCGTGAACAGTGCGAGGGTTCGTCCGCCTGCGGCGTCGATCAGCGCGGCCAGCTCTTCGAAGATGGCGGGCTCGGCCGCCGGGCTGCGCCGGTCGGGAAGGTGTCGCGCCACGTAGAGGAGGCCGTGCGAGCGGAAGTCGAACGGGCTGCCGACGTCGAGGCGGTCCACGTCGAAGGCGTCGAGACCGAGCTGTACTTCGACCCTGCTCGGGACGGTCGCGCTCGTGAGGACGGCCGTTACCGAGCTCCACAACGTGGCCGAGAGCGCCGGGGCAACGTCGATGGGGGAGAGGCGGAGCACCGGCGCGCGCGGCGTACCGTCGACCCAGGCGACGTGGCCGTCGCCCGGTGCTCCGAGACGCCGGAGGTCCTCTGCGAGGTTGCCAGCGGCAGTGAGCGCCCGCACGCGTTGGCCGTCCTCGTCCCTGCCCGCGCCGTTGCCGGCTCGGCCCGAGCCGATCGATGGTCGGGCTGCCCGCTCGCCGGTACGGTCGTGTCCCACCTCGTGCGCCGGTGGGGAGATGCACGAGCGGAGACGCTCGAGGCGCGAGCTGGCGAGCTCGAGGACCGCGGCCAGCTCGTCGTCGTCGAAGCGAGGGGGCGACGGTGCCGCGTCACGATCCGGGAGGCTCGGAACCTGTGACGGGGATGCCGCGTCGCCGTCGAGCCCGAAGAACGCCCGCTCGCGCCCAAGAGGGACCGGGCCGCCGGAGCGCGCCGGGCGTTCGCTCGGCACGCGCGCCGGGCGCGCACCGTTGCGCGCTGAGTCCAGCGGTGCGTCCTGCAGCACCCGCGTGCCGAGTCGTGCCCGAAGGAGGTCGTGGAGCCGCACGGCGACCTCCGCGAGATCGGTCGCGCTCGCGTCCTTCTTTTCGACGAACCCTCTCGTCGTGCTGTGCAGCGCTCGCAGCCGGCCAGGGGTGATCTCGACGCCAAGGCTCGCGGTCATGATCGCCTCGACCTCGTGCGCTTCGTCGAAGATCACCACGTCGTGGGGCGGGAGGACGGCACCGCCGCTCGCGAGATGCGCACCGTAGAGGTGCGTGTTCACCACCACGACATCGGCCTCGGCCGCCTTCGTTCGAGCCCGCTCGGCGAAGCACTGGCCGCCAGCAGGGCAGCGATGCGCGCCGGGGCACTCGCGCGGCCCGACGCTGAGCATCGCCCACGCGCGAGGGTGGGGCTCGAAGGCGAGATCGGCGCGGTCACCCGTCTCCGAGCGCGCTGCCCAGGCGAGGAGCGCGCGTAGCTGCTCGACGAGCTGGTCGGGGGGGATGGCGCCGGCACGTCCCCCGTCGGCGTCGGTGTCCACGGCAACATCGCTGGCCGACCGGTCCGGGGGAGAGCCGTCGGCCGGGATGCTGACCAGCTCGTGTTGGACCCCTCGGCCCGTCATCTCGGCGGCACGCTGGAGGCACAGGTAGTTGCTCCGCCCCTTCAAGATCGCGAAGGAGACCGGACGGTCCAGCGCCGCGGCCACAGCCGGGAGGTCCTTGTGCGCGAGCTGGTCCTGGAGCGCCTTGGTGGCGGTCGCCACTACGACCGTCGCACCCGAGGCGATGGCAGGGACGAGGTACGCGAGGGACTTGCCGGTGCCGGTCCCGGCTTGGACGACGAGGTGGCGGTGAGATCCGATCGCCCGTGCGACCGCCGTCGCCATCGCGCGCTGCCCGGGGCGGTCCTCGCCACCGCTGGGCAGCGACGCCGCCACGTCGGCGAGCAGCCTGGCGACATCCTCGGAGGGCATCGTGGCGACGCTACCCGCACCTCGTGACCGGTGCGACGGCGGTGGTGCCTGCCGCCGATCTGGTCTCGGTCAGATGCGTGAACGGCGTCGCGGACAGAGAACCTGGTTCACCTCTCCGACCCCGCCGGCACAACGCCGACCCCGCTGCAGCACGGGACGCCGGCCCCCGGGTGCTTCGACGGACAGTGGGCGCGCGCCACGCGCGCCGCGTAGGGTGGTCGGGTGAGAGGCGTTCTGCTTGCAGGTGGGACCGGGTCCCGACTTTGGCCGCTCACCCGGATCACGAACAAGCACCTCCTTCCGATCTACGACAGGCCGATGGTCCAGTGGTCGATCGAGGCACTCGTGAACGCGGGTGTCACCGAGCTGATGCTGGTCACCGGTGGGACGCACGCGGGTGAGTTCCTCCGCCTGCTCGGCAACGGCCACGAGTTCGGGATCGACCGGCTGAGCTACGGGTACCAGGAGCACCCGGGTGGCATCGCGGAGGCCCTCGGCCTCGCGGAGCGCTTCGCGGACGGAGAGGCCATCATCGTCATGCTGGCCGACAACGTCGTCGAGCGCTCCATCCGGCCGATGGTGGACGCCTTCGAGAAGGATCCGACCGGTGCGAGGATCCTTCTGACCGAGGTTCGCGAGCCCGAGCACCTGCGCCACTTGGGTGTTCCCGAGATCGATGCCGAGGGGCGGGTGGTGCGGATCTTGGAGAAGCCAGAAGAGCCGCCGTCCAACTTCGGCGTCACTGGCATTTACTGCTACGACGCGGGCGTGTTCGACGTCATCAAGCGGCTGGCGCCGTCGGGTCGAGGGGAGCTCGAGATCACCGACGTGAACAACCACTATGTCCGCCAAAAGACGATGCGCTACGACGTCCTCGACGGCTTCTGGGGCGACGCTGGCGAGTCGATCGACGCGTACTACGCGGTGAACGACTTCGTGCGCAGCTACGGGGCGAACAAGGCCTGATCGCCCGAGCGCAGCACCCGGCGCACGCTGGCTGCGATGCCGGCACCGTCGAGCCCGAGGCCCGCCAGGATCGAGTCCGGCCGGTCGTGGGGGACGAAGGTGCGCGGGATCCCGAGGGTCGTGACGGGCGGCGCCTGCTTGTCCATCTCATGGCAGACCTGGGCGATCGCGTCGCCGAGCCACGTGCCCGCTCCTCCGGTGCGGAGCCCGTCCTCTGCGGTCACGACGACACGATGGCGAGCCGCGTGGGCGAGCATGGCCTGGTCAGGTGGGCTCACGACTCGCGGGTCCCAGACCGTCGCCTCGATGCCTGTGCGTTCTGCGAGCTCTGTTGCCGCGGCCTCGCACGCGGCGAGCAGCTTCCCGACGCCCACGAGGCATACCGAGCCGTCGCCCTCGCGCACCATGCGGGCCTCGAGGTCTCGGCCGGCGGTGCCATGGCGCGCGGGCGTGGAAGGGAAGCGGATCGTAGAAGGCCCTGGGAGCTCGAGCGCGGTCTCGAGCATGACCTCGAGGTCCTCGGCGCTCGAAGGAGCGAACACGGTCATGCCGGGGACGGCGAGTGAGAGGACGAGGTCGAAGATCCCGTGGTGGCTCGGGCCGTTGTCGCCCGTGATGCCCGCGCGGTCCAGGGCGAAGACGACCGGAAGGTGGTGCAGCCCGACGTCGAGGTTCATCTGGTCGAACGCACGCGACAAGAACGTGGAATAGACCGCGACGACCGGTCGCAAACCGCCCATGGCCATGCCTGCTGCGGCGGTCGTCTCGTGCTGTTCGGCGATACCCACGTCGAAGAACCGGTCGGGAAAACGCGCCTGGAAGGCGAGCAGGCCGGTCGGACCCGGCATCGCCGCGGTGAGCGCGACCACCTCGGGCCGACGCTCCGCTATGCGCACGAGCGCCCGGCTGAACGCGTCGGTATAGGTGGCGACGGGCATCGTCACCATCTGTTCGTGCCCCTCGGTCGCCGACAAGGCGCGCCGGTCGGTGCCGGCGTGTGCCGCTGCGTCCACCTCTTCAGTGGCGCGGGGGATCGGTTCAGGCGCAGGGTGCTCGCCGCCGCGGTGGCGCGCCCGGTCGACTTCGCCGGTCGGGCGGGGGGACGACGGCGGCGCGCCGAGCACCACCTTGCCCTTCACATCGTGCAGGCACTGCACCTCGTCCTCTTCGGCCGGCGCGTACCCGCGCCCCTTCTGGGTGAGGACATGCACCGCGATCGGGCCGTCCCACTCGGCCGCGTTGGCCAGCGCCTGCTCGGTCTGCGCCACGTCGTGGCCGTCGATCGGGCCGGCATAGCGGACGCCCAGTGCCTCGAAGAAGGTATGGGGCGAAACCACCTCGCGCAGCGCGCTCGTGACGCCGTGCACGCCCGAGTAGGCAAGGTCGCCCACGCCGGGAAGCTCGCGCAGCATCGTGCGCAAGCGCTCGCGGGTCTGGACGTAGGCCGGGTGGAGGCGCAGCGAGGTGACGCTCTTGGAGAGCAGCGAGACGGTCGGCGCGTACGAGCGACCGTTGTCGTTCAGCACCACGAGCACCCGGCGGCCAGAGTGGCCGAGGTTGTTCAACGCCTCGTACGCCATTCCCCCGGTCAGCGCACCGTCGCCGACGACCGCCACGACGCGCCGATCGCCGCCCGAGCCGATCAGCTGGCCTTCGAGTGCCCAGGCGGTCGCCAGTCCGTGCGCGTAGGAGAGCACCGTCGACGCGTGGCTGTTCTCGATCCAGTCGTGGTCCGACTCAGCGCGGCTCGGGTAGCCCGAGAGCCCGCCCCTCTGACGCAGCTTCGCGAACCCGTAGCGGCGACCGGTCAAGAGCTTGTGGATGTAGGCCTGGTGGCCCGTGTCCCACAGCACGGCGTCACGAGGCGACTCGAAGACACGGTGCAAGGCGAGCGTCAGCTCGACGACACCCAGGTTGGAGCCGAGATGGCCGCCGGTGGTCGTGACCGACTCGACGATGAAGGCGCGGATCTCCTCGGCGAGGACGGCGAGCTCTTCGGCCCCGAGCGAGCGAAGATCCGCGGGAGTCTCGATACGTGGAAGGAGTGTCATGGCAGGCTCAGCGGGGCCACTGCCCGCGGGCGGGCAACTGGTTCGCATGACCACGCTACCTGTTCTGCACGCGCGCGACGGTGCGCCGAGAGGGTGCGGTATCGATCGTCGGATCCGAACGAACGTCCGATCGAGACGCGCTCCATTACCCCTGTGCTCGAGGCGCAGCGCGATCGACGCAACCTGCCTTCGCCAGGAAGGCGGGGCGGTCCACCAGGACCCGGGTAAGCCTGCCGGCAGCGACGAGCCCCGCCCGGTCGTCGGCGTCGAGGGTAACCGACAGGGTGAAGACGAGCCGACGGCCCTCCACCTTCTCGAGCGTCGCTTCCGCCGTCACCCTCGCGCCGATCGGCACCGGCGCGAGGTGGTCGAACTGCAGGCGCGAGGCCACGCTCGTGCGCGCAGCGCCGAGCCGTCCATCGATCGCACGGCAGCTCGCTTCTTCGCACAGCGCGACGAGGCGGGGCGTCCCGAGGACGGGGACGTCTCCCGAGCGCAGGTGCTCCGCGGTGTCCGTGTCGGCCACGGTCATGTGCACTGAGGCAGACAGCCCCGCGGCGAGGTTGGCGTGCGCCGAAGCTGCCTGCGTTCGACCGTGGGCCATCGACACTACGATACCGCCCGGTGTCCGAGGCCTCTCAGAGCGCTGGCGCGTCCGCCGACGCGCCCCTGATCGAACCGTCCGTCCTCGAACGGACCCTTCGTGCCGCGTTGCGGCGCGGGGGGGACATGGCCGAAGTGTTCGCGGAGGATCGCCAGACGTCTGGGGCATCGCTCGACGACCGGAAGATCGAGGAGCTCTCCTCGGGACGCGAGCGGGGCGCAGGGATCCGGGTCGTCGTCGGCGAGACGACCGGTTTTGCCCACACCGCCGACCTGAGCGAGCAGGGGCTGCTTGCCGCTGCGGAGGCCGCTGCCGCGGTCGCGCGTGAGGGCGGTGGCGGTGTGCGCACTGTCGCTCTACCCGCACGCCGGAGCGCCTTGCGCCACGCTGAGGTGTTGCCGGCGAGCGTTCCCAAGGCACGCAAGCTCGAGCTGCTCACCCGCGCCGATGACGTCGCGCGCTCGTCGGGTGGTGCCATCTCCCAGGTCCAGGTCGGCTACGGCGACTCGCGCCGACGGATCCTCGTGGCGAGCACCGACGGCGTGCTCGCCGAGGACGACCAGGTGCGGACCCGCCTGAACGTCGTGTGCGTCGCCACCGGCGACACGGGGATGCAGACGGGGTACGAGAGCGTTGCTCGCACCGTCGGCTTCGAGCTGTTCGACACCCTTGACGTGGACGAGCTCGCGCGCACCGCGGCGCGCCGGGCGCTCTCGAAGCTCTCCGCCCGCCCGGCGCCGTCTGGCGAGGTCCCGATCGTCCTCGCAGGGGGGAGCGGTGGCATCTTGTTCCACGAGGCGTGTGGGCACGGCCTCGAGGCGGACCACATCGTGAAGGAGGCGTCGGTGTACACCGGGCGCCTCGGCGAGCAGGTCGCTAGCCCCCTCGTCACCCTTGTCGACGACGGCACGATCGGCGCCGAGTGGGGAAACTTCGCCGTCGACGACGAGGGCCGCCCCGCCGCGCGCAACGTGCTCATCGACCACGGGGTCCTCACCGACTACATGTGGGACTGGCTCCGAGCGCGCAAAGTTGGGCGGGCGTCGTCGGGGAACGGTCGCCGGCAGAGCTACCAGCACCTGCCGATGGTCCGCATGACCAACACGTTCCTTTTGGCCGGTCCCGACGATCCCGAAGAGATCGTCGCCCAGACGCCAACCGGCGTCTACGTCGCGAAGCTCGGCGGCGGCCAGGTGAACACCACGACCGGCGACTTCGTGTTCGGGACGACGGAGGCCTATCTCATCGAGGGCGGTCACATCACCGAGCCGTTGCGTGACGCCAACCTGATCGGCAATGGCCCCGAGGTCCTGCGCCGGATCGACGCGGTCGCCGGCGACTTCTCGATGACGCCGGGGACCTGTGGCAAAGACGGCCAGAGCGTCCCGGTGGGCTGCGGCCAGGCAACGATGCGCATCACCGGCGTGACCATCGGTGGCACGGCGGCGTGACCGAGCTGCTCGACCTCGCCCACGCAGTCGTCGGCCGTGCCCTTCCCGGCGAAGGGGTGGAGGTCTATGTCGCGCGCGGCAAGGACACCGAGGTGCGCGCGTACGACGGCGAGATCGAGCAGCTCGCGACTGCCAGCTCCGCGGGGGTGGGCATCCGAGTCGTCGTTCCCGCTGGTGGTGAGGGGAATCGCGTCGGGTTCGCGTGGGCCGGGTCGCTCGAGCCATCGGTGGTCGACGAAGTGCTACGGGACGCGCGTGACAATGCCGCCTTTGCGACGCCGGATCCCGACGTCGTGCTGGCCGAGCCCGACGGTGTGCCCGTGGCGGCGCTCGACTTGTGGCATCCCGGCTTTGCCGAGACGAGCACCGACCGGAAGGTGGAGCTGGCGCTCGAGCTCGAGCGAATGGTCCGGCACGCCGACCCGCGCGTCCGCCAGGTCGACTCCGCCGACTACGGCGACGCGAGCGTCGAGATGGCGATCGCGTCGACCACCGGGATCGCTGCCACCTCTCGCCGGACTTCGGCCTTCCTCTCAGTGTCCGCGATCGCGAGCGACGGGAAGGGGACACAGACCGGGAACGGCTTCAGCGTCGGCAGGGCGGCCGCCGAGCTCGATGCCGAGCGCGCGGCCGACGATGCGGTAGCCCGCGCCGTGCGACTCCTCGGCGCACGAAAGCCTCGCTCTGGGCGCATCACCGCCGTCTTCGACCCCCGCGTCGTGTCCACCATCCTCTCGATCGTCGCCGGCGCCCTGTCGGGTGACACCGTGGTGAAAGGTCGCTCGATCTTCGCGGGCCGGCTGGGCGAGGAGGTGGCCGCGCAGGCGGTGACGCTCGTGGACGACCCGACGGACGCACGGGCGTTCGGGGCGGCGCGTTTCGACGGCGAGGGACTGGCGTGCCGGCGGAACCTGCTGATCGACGCCGGGGTCTTGAAGGGGTTCGTCTACGACACGGTCTCCGCCCGCCGGGCCGGGGCGGTGTCGACGGGATCGGCGGTTCGCGGCGGGTTCGCCGGTACGCCGGGGGCTGGATGCAGAGCCGTCGTGCTCTCGCCCGGCACGCTCGACCAAGGGGCGATCCTGAGCGACGTGGGCACAGGCATCTACGTGCAGTCGGTGACGGGCGTCCATTCGGGAGTGAACCCGGTGAGCGGCGACTTCTCCGTCGGCGCAGAGGGGCTGATGGTGCGCACAGGTGAGCTCGCGGAGCCGGTGCGAGAGGCGACGGTCGCCTCGACGCTCCAGCGCATGCTCTTATCGATCCGCCACGTCGGCGCGGACATCGAGTGGCTTCCGGGCACGGCCGCGGGTCAGACGCTCGCGGTCGCCGACATGCAGCTCAGCGGGGCGTAGCGTTCGAGGCCCGAGCATCGCATCGTCTTCGCCGCCGGGCGATGCCGGGCGGCGAGCTCAGCTCGCGGCCGCACTGGCCGATGACGAGCTCGACGCGGCGCTCTTGTCGCCGCCGCCTTTTTCGGCCGACGAAGAGCCCGACTCGGCCGACGAGGAGCCCGACTCGGCCGACGAGGAGCCCGACTCGGCCGACGAAGAGCCCGACTCGGCCGACCCACCAGGGGAGGCCCCTGAGTCCTTGCTGCTCTTGGGCGCCGGGCGTGAGCCGTTCGAGGACGATCGGCTGTCGGTCCGGTAGAAGCCGCTGCCCTTCAGTACGATCCCGACCGAGCCGAACACCTTGCGCAAGTGGCCGCCGCAGTGGGGGCACGTCGTCAACGGGTCGTCGGAGAACGACTGGACCACCTCGACGTGCTCGCCGCAGCTCGAGCAGGCGTACTCGTACGTTGGCATCGACCGTCTCCTTGGCTCACATGGCGGTGCCCGGGGGACGACCGCTGCCCACCGTTGGCACTCTCAACCGTCGAGTGCCAATCCTAGCCGATGGCGGCGGCTGGTTCGGCCGTCGGCTTCGGGGCATCGAGGGTGCCGCCGGTCGCCCTAGACTTCCCGCCGTGGCCGACCGCAGCTTGACGCATCTAGATCCCCTCGGCGGTGCCCGCATGGTCGATGTCAGCCCCAGGGAGCCGACCCACCGACGTGCGCTCGCCCGCTGCCGAGTCTGGATGCTCCCCGAGACGACGACCAAGGTCGCCAACAACGCCATCACGAAGGGGGACGTCTTGGCGGCGGCCCGCATCGCCGGCATCCAGGCAGCCAAGCGCACTGCGGAGCTGATCCCGATGTGCCATCCGGTCCTGGTCGGTTCCGTTGCCGTCAATTTCTCGATCGGCGACGACTATGTCGAAGTCGAAGCCCAGGTGGAGACCGTCGACCGCACCGGCGTGGAAATGGAGGCACTGACGGCCTGCACCGTCGCCGCGCTGACCGTCTACGACATGTGCAAGTCGTCGGACCGCTCGATGACGATCGCCGACGTCGCCTTGTGGGAGAAGTCCGGCGGTCGCTCCGGGCCTTGGCGGCGTAGCGATCTCGGATCGGACTCGCGGTCGCGCTGACCCAGGCCGGCGCGCGGCCGGCGTGTGTCAGTGCCGGCGGCGGACTGCCCTCGCGGAGAAGTTCGGGGCGATGGTAGGGCCGTTCTCTCTGCCGTCTTCGATCTCCTCGCACGTCGGAGACGCGTGGGGCCGTGGCCCCTCGAACACCTGCACGCGTGTGCGCGCGGGAACCGGCGCTGCGCCCGGGGGAACACGATCGGGTGTGATCGACGAGATGGCAGCTGCGGACGGCACTCGGAACACGACATAGCCCGCCGGTGGGGGCGGCACGGCCAGTGGCCGGGCGGGCGGGTCCGCCGGTGTCGGGGGCGGGTCGAGGAGAGGCGCGACATCGTGGAGTGCGGGACGGTCCTTACTGCACGCGGGGCCGATGTCGGTGGTGGCGGCGTCCGTGCGCGCCATGTGGGCGAGCGGCGCAGGTGTCCACACGGGCGGCAGACCGCTTGTCGCGTCGTGCGCGCCGGGGAGCTCGAGCTCGGGCGCAGCGTCGACGGTGGCATGGCGCGCCGCCGCCCCTTTCCTGTCCTCCACGGGACCTTGCGGATCCATCTTCGGACCCGCGGCCTCCTCCAATGCGGCGACTTCGGCGCGAAGCTCGTCCGCAGCGTCGGGGAGAACCTGTCCGATTCGCGTGACGAGGGTGCGCAGGTCGCGCTGCATGGCCTCTAGCCTGTCCATCCGTTCGAAGAGCTCGTCCCAGAGCTTCGCGGTCGAAAGCGCGAGCGAGCGGACGAGCACTGACACCTCGTCGTGCTCGTCGCTTCTCTGGGAGTTCCCAGTGACCATCGCAGCCCCCTGTGCCGTCGCAACTCCCCGAACCGGGGAACGTTGTGGCCCGGCCGTCGACCGTGGGTCAGGGTGCCGTTCGATCCCGGCGACCCTGGTCGAATCGTAGTGCCGGCCGGGACTGGTCTGATGCGGGGGCGAGAGGGGATCGAGCAGATCG
>JAJZMN010000111.1 GCA_021850345.1 Actinomycetes bacterium
CGTCCGTCGGTCAACACCGCCCATGTCCGCTCGACAAGTGCCGCCGCCACGGCCTTCCCGAAACCCTTGGACCCTCCGGTCACGATGGCAATGTTCGTCATGCCGAGCACTGTACGAAGTGAAGTTGACTTTAAGTCAAGCCTTTTCCCCGGGGTGACCCGCGTCCCCGCGTCAGCTCGCGGGGTGACCCGCGTCCCCGCGTCAGCTCGCGGGGTGACCCGCGTCCCCGCGTCAGCTCGCGGGGTGACCGAGGTCGAGGCGGTACGCGAGAAGCGGGACTTCGGGCGCAGGGGTCCAGTCTCGGGCGGGGAACCGGACGAAGCCGGCGTCCTCGTACAGACGGTGCGCCGCGATCATCCACGGCGTCGTGTGCAGCATCAACGCCTCGCGCCCGAGCGCCCTGGCGCGTGCGACGCAGGCGTCCACGAGTGATCGCCCGATCCCCCGGCGTTGCGCATCGGGTCGGACCGCCAGCATCCTGATGCTGGCTTCCCCGGCCTCGAGCAACTCGGACCACGGCGACAGGTGGTCGCCGACGAACGTGACGCAGCCGAGCACCGCTCCGGCGCCGGCCGGATCCGGCGCGTCCGCTGCCACGAGCACCTCTGCCTCGCCCGCGCGGCGAGCCACGTCGGCGAGCAGCGCCGCGTAGTCGCCCGCGAGGTGCGCCCCCGGAAGTGCGCGGTAGGCGGCGACGACGAGCTCCCCCGCCATCTCGTACTCCTCTGGCCTGACCGCTCGGACCTGCACGGCGCGACCTTACGCGTCGGGTGACTGCGCCCTGCAGCCAGATCTCCACGCCCCGCGCTCTCACGCACGCTCGCCAGGACCCAGGTCCTCGCGAGGGCACCATCGCTCGTGCTTCACTGGGGCGTGGACCGATATGGCCCCTCGACGTACGGCGATCGCACCGCCGAGGTCGACGACGGCTTGTCCGCCTCCCGCTCACCGAGGATGCGACGCCCCTCTCTCCCGCACGCCTCCCCTGTCGCCCTACGCGGCACGTGACCGTCGATGGACGCCCCTAGATGGCCGCGCGCGAGCTCGTCGTCCTCGGCTCGGCAAGCCAGGTGCCGACCCGCACGAGGAACCACAACGGGTACTTCCTTCGCTGGGACGACGAAGGCGTGCTCTTCGACCCCGGAGAGGGTACGCAGCGACAGATGCTCTTTGCAGGTGTGCCGTCCTCGGCGGTGACGAGGGTCTGCATCACCCACTTCCACGGAGATCACTGCCTCGGGCTCGCCGGCGTGCTGCAGCGCATGTCGCTCGACGGCGCGGGCAAGGCGGTGACCGTCGCGTACCCCGCCTCCGGCGAGCCCTACCTCCAACGCCTCCGGCACGCCTCCATCTTCAACGACCGCCTCGAGCTCCGGCTTCTCCCTGTCGACGTCGACCGCTCCGCGACCATGCCCGTCAGGGTCGACGACACCGGGACGTGGACGCTCAGCGCCGCGCCGCTCCGACACCCGGTGGACACGATCGGATGGAGGGTGGAGGAGCATCCGGGCCGCAGGATGCTTCCCGATCGACTGGCCGGGGCCGGCATCGGCGGACCCGACGTGGGCCGGCTCCGCCGCGAGGGGGCGATCATCGTCGGCGGCCGTCGCGTCACCCTCGAGGAGACGAGCGCCGTACGCCGCGGGCAGGTGGTCGCGTTCGTGATGGACACCGCCTGGTGCGATGGCGCGCTCGCGCTCGCGGACGGAGCCGACCTGCTCGTCTGTGAGGCGACGTTCGGCGCTGCCGACGCCCACCTCGCGGCTGCGTACGGTCACCTCACCGCCACGGAGGCCGGCCGGCTCGCCGCACGAGCCGGGGCGCGTCGCCTGGTCCTCACCCACTTCTCCCAGCGCTATCCCGACGTCGGGCACCTCCTCGAAGAGGCGCAGGCGCAGTTCGCCGGCGAAGTGGTCGCCGCGTCGGACCTCGACACCGTCGCGGTCCCCCGCCGCGCGCAATGAGCGCCGCGGCGTGCGGGCACGACGCGCCGCAGGACACCACCGCGGAGCATCTCCGGCCTCCGCAGGCAGGGTGGCACTGGGTGGAGTGGCTCTGCGAGCTTGCCGGGACCGCGATCCTCGTCCTGGGCGGGCTCTCCGCCGTGACCTTCGACTTCATGTCGGGCTCGCCGATGGCCACGCTCGTGCCGTCGCCCTCGTGGCGCCTCCTCGTGACCGGGACGTTGTTCGCGAGCACGGGGGCACTCGTGACCATCTCGCCGCTCGGCAGACGCTCGGGCGCCCATCTGAACCCCGCGGTGAGCCTCGCCTTCTTCACGCAGGGGCACCTGCACCGGTGGGATCTCGTCGGGTACGTGACGGCCCAGTGCGCAGGGGGGATTCTCGGGGCGGCGCTGCTCCGTTGGTGCTGGGGCGGGGCCGCCACGAGCGTGCGCGACGGCCTGACGGCGCCCGGACGAGCCGTCACCGCCTGGCAGGCGAGCGGGATCGAGGCGGCAATGACCGGCGGCCTCGTGCTCGTGATCTTCTCGTTCGTCTCTTCGGGCGCGACCGCCCGGTGGACGCCCGTGGCGGTGCTGACCGTCATCGCCGTCTTCGTGTGGAAGCTCGCTCCCGACACCGGGACGAGCCTGAACCCCGCACGGAGCCTCGGCCCGGCGCTGGTCTCAGGTGACTGGCACGACTACTGGGTGTACGTGCTGGGCCCGCTCGGCGGCGCGCTCGCCGCCGGGGGGCTCTGGACGCTCGTGCCCCGCAGGACGCTCACCGCCAAGCTCTTCCACGATCCTGCGTACACGTCGATCTTCCGCAGCGTCATCCCCGCTCCCCGAACCCCAGCGCCGGCGTGACCCGCTTCCCGGGGCGCGGCGCGGGGTCGGACGCGACCTCCTCTTCGACGTAGCTCCAACCGCCCGGAGGCGACGCGTGCCAGTCGACGCGCGGCCGCCACGGCGGCCCCGAGACCGTCACCGCACCGCAGGCGCACGTCACCTGTTCGAATGGGTGCACCGTGCCCACCACCGAGAGGCAGCGTGCGCAGCTGACGAGCTTCGGCCGGCGTTCAGCCTGCACGTGCGACCGCGCCGACGGCCAGGCGGCCAGGCGCGCAGAGTCCTCGCGCCGGCACGATGATGTCGTCCACGATGCCGTAGGCCTTCGCCTCCTCCGCCGTCATGAAGTAGTCGCGGTCGATGTCCCGCTCCACCTTCTCGACGGGTTGTCCGGTGTGGAAGGCGATGATCTCCGCCATCCGACGGGTGGTCGCCATGACCTCGCGCAAATGGATCTCCATGTCCCTCGGCGCACCGCGCGTCCCGGCGGTGCCCTGGTGGATCATCACTCGCGAGTTCGGCAGCGCGAAGCGCTTTCCCGGCGTCCCACCGCACAGGATCATGGCCGCCGCCGACATGCCCATGCCGACGCAGATCGTCGAGACGTCGCAGCGCACGTGCTGCATCACGTCGTAGATGGCCATCCCCGCGTACGAGAGGCCGCCGGGAGAGTTGACGTACAAGAAGATGTCCTTGTCGGGGTCGTCCGCAGCCAGGTAGAGGATCTCGGCCACGACGAGGTTGGCGATCTGGTCGTCGACCTCCTGGCCGAGGAAAACGATCCGGTCCTTCAGCAGCAACGAGTAGATGTCGAAAGGCCGGTCGCCTCTCGCCGTCTGGTCGAAGACGGTGGGGATCACGGCTCTCAGGTTGCAGGTGCTCACGGGCGCTCCTCTACCGCCGGCGGCGGTCTATCTCGTTTTCGAGATATCATAGACGCGATGTCGTCCACTGGAGAGCGCCGCCACGACACCGTCCTGCCCGGCTTCAAGGAGATGGCGTCCAGACGCAGGGCGCTTGCCGAGGACCTCCTGGCGCGGCGAATCTCGCTCGGGCTCACCCAGACCCAGGTCGCGGCGCGGATGGGCACCTCGCAATCGGCGGTCGCCCGCGTCGAGTCCGGCGGCTCCGACGTGCGGCTCTCCACGGTCGAGCGGTACGCCGCGGCCGTCGGCCACGTGGTCCAGTGGTCGCTCGACGACGCGGGGTCCGCGGCGCCCGGCCGAACGGCCACCGCCCGCAAGCACCAGGATGCGGACAGCGGCCATCCCGGTCGCCGGCAGGCAGGCACACGGAGTCGTCGGTGACGTTTCCCGGTCCCCTCCCCCGTCCCGATGCCGGACCGAGGGTTGGTGGCGCGCTCTCCGACGAGGTCCGCCGCGAGCTTCTGTCCCGGCGGGTCGTCCTGGTGCACGGTCTTCTCGACGACGACCTCGTCGCGGAGACCGCGGCGACGCTCATGATGCTCGACGCCGCCGGAGACGGCCGCGTGGACCTCCGGCTCATCGCTGCGGACGGATCGATCGACCACGGACTGGTGCTCATGGACGTGATCGGCGTCCTCGGCGTGCCCGTGGACGTGGCCGCCGGGGGCACCGTCGCCGGAGCCGCCGTGGGCGTGCTCGCCGCCGGCCGTCACCGCACCCTCGCCCCCCACGCAAGGCTGCACCTGCGAGAGCCCGACGGGACGGTCGCCGGTCGGGTCGTCGAGATCGAGCGCACCCTCGCCGCGCAGGCGGCCCAGCGTGAGCGGTTCTTCGGGTGGATCGCCCGGTGCACGGGACGCGACCGGGCCGTCGTCGAGTCGGACTGGCAGGCGTCCCGTTCCCTCGAGCCCGCCGACGCGGTCGCCCTTGGCTATGCCGACGAGGTGGAGGAGACCGGCGGCCATCGTGCGGGGGGAGACGACGGTGCGTAGCATGCACCGATGCCCGACACCGCGACGGCCGCGCTTCGTTCGCTGACGACACTCGACGACGACGAGATCGGGCACGAGGAGGTCGCCCGCGTCCTCCCGGCGATCCGGCCGTACGTCCGGTCGACTCCCACGATCCGCATCGACCGCACCGAGCTCACACTTCCCCCTGGTGTGCTCGTGCTGAAGCTCGAGCACCTCCAGCACTCGGGATCCTTCAAGGCGCGGGGCGCCTTCGCCAACCTGGTCCTGCGCGACGTCCCCGCGGCGGGGGTCGTCGCGGCGTCGGGGGGGAACCACGGGGCGGCCGTCGCCTACGCAGCGGCGGCACTGGGCGTGCCGGCGACGGTCTTCGTCCCCGAGGTCTCATCGCCCGCCAAGCTGGCCCGCATCGAGGCCTACGGCGCGCACCTGGTGGTCGGCGGGGCCTCCTACGACGACGCGCGCAAGGCGGCCGCCCGCTGGCAGGAGGGCACTGGCGCCCTCGACGTCCCGGCCTTCGACTCGGTCGCGACGATCCTCGGTGCAGGATCGATCGCGCTCGAGCTCCAAGCCCACGAGCCGGACGTCGAGACGGTGCTCGCCGGCGTCGGCGGGGGCGGCCTGTTCGCCGGGCTCTGTGCCGGCTACGACGGCGCGGCGAGGGTCGTCGGGGTGGAACCCGAAGGCGCCCCGACGCTCACCGAGGCGTTGCGGGCCGGGGGTCCGGCGGACGCCCCGGTCGGGAGCGTCGCCATCGACTCGCTCGCGCCGCGTCGCGTCGGCGTGCACAACTACGGGGTCGCCGCGCGCCTCGGGAGCGGGACCGTCTTGATCGACGATGCGACGATCACCGCGAGCCAGCGTCTCCTGTGGGACCGCCTCCGCCTCGTCCTCGAGCCCGGAGGCTGCGCCGCGCTCGGCGCGCTCGTCTCGGGCGCGTACCGGCCGGCACGCGGGGAGACCGTCGCAGTCGTCCTTTCCGGTGCGAACACGACCGCGGTGGACTTCGGGCGCTGAAGGCGCTGAAGGGTCAGGTCCCGATGCGCTCCTCGTGGACGATCTCGACCGGGTCGAGCGCATCGGCGGGCGTGAAGCCGAGGACGCGGCCGTAGAAGTAGAGCTCCGCCTCGGCGGTCCGCTTCACGCTCGCGGCCTTTCGGAAGCCGTGCTGCTCGCCCTCGTAGGCGACGTAGGCGTGCGGCACGCTGTTCTCCCGGAGCGCGGCCACGATCATCTCCGCCTGGTCGGACAGCACGATCTTGTCCTGGAGTCCCTGGAAGACGATGAGCGGCGTCCGGAGGCCCTCGGTGTGCCGCACCGGCGAACGCGCCAGGTAGACGTCGGCTGTCTCGGGCCATGGGCCGAAGAGGCCGTCGGTGTAGTGGGACTCGAACTTGTGGGTCTCCTCGACGAACGCCGCCGCGTCGGCCACGCCGAAGTAGCTTGCTCCCGCCGCGAAGACGTCGGTGAAGGTCGCCGCGCACAACGCCGTGTAGCCGCCGGCACTCCCTCCGTGGATGAGCAGCCGGTCGCGGTCCGCCCGCCCGGTCGCGGCGAGGTGCAGCGCGGCGGCGGTGCAGTCCTGGAGGTCCACGACGCCCCACTGCCCTCGCAGGCGTTCGCGGTAGGCCCGCCCGTAGCCGGTACTGCCGCCGTAGTTCACATCCACCACCGCGAACCCCCGGCTCGTCCAGTACTGGATGTCGTAATTCAGCACCGGGACCGCTGCCGACGTCGGGCCGCCGTGGACGGCCACGATCAGCGGCGGAAGCTCGCCCGCCGGCGGATCGAAGTCCGGGTTGGTCGGCGCGTAGTAGAGCGCGTGCGCCACTTCGCCACCCTCGGTCGGGAACTCGACCGGGGCGGGCAACGCCAGGTACGACGGGTCCACGGCGTCGGCGCGTGACCGCCGAAGGAACTCGATCCGCGGCGACGCCGAGGCGCCCGCCTCGATCCGCACGACGCATGGCGGCAGGGTCGGCGAGCCGGCGACTGCGAGCGCGGTCACCCCGTCACTTGCGCTGCACAGCTGGCTCACGTAGGTGAAGCCGGCAGCGAGGACACCGAACCGGTGCGCTCCTGGGCGGAGCAGGCCGAGCTGGTTCATCCCTTCCCGGCGCCAGGTGGCGAGGACCGATCCGTCGTCTGCGAGCGCGTAGACCGACGTGCCGAAAACCCAGTCGGGCACCCCGAGGTCGGCCTCCATCGGCGCCACCGCCCGGTCCTCGCCGCTATCGGCACCGCCGCTCCCGGTGCCGCTGCCGGCGCCGCCGCTGCCGGCACCGCCCCTTTCGCCCGCGACGTAGAGGTTCCACCATCCGGACCGGTCCGACAGGTAGTGGAGCGTGCCGTCCGGCGCGTACTCGGGCGAGCGGCGCGACTGGGAAGGGCCGACGGCGCCGTGCCGGGGCTCGAGCACGCGACCGGCGTCGACGTCGAGCTCCCCCTCCCAAAGCTCGGTCCCGTCCCAGGGCATGTTGGGGTGGTCCCAGCTCACCCAGCACATCCGGCGCCCGTCGGGAGACAGCGCGACATGGGAGTAGAAGTCGTGACCAGACAGGAGCACCTGCGGCGCGACGGACCCGTCCGTCGGCACAATGACGACGTCGTTCACGACCGTCGACGGCACGTCCGGCTCGAAGTGCCGCTCGTGCACCGACAGGAGGTGCCGACCGTCGTGGGTGAGCACCGGGGCCGCATAGCGGTCCGCGCGCGCCACGGCGGGTTCCGGCGTGACCGGGACGGGAGTCTCCCCGGGCACCGTGCGATAGATACGCTGGTCCGCGAAGTTGGAGAAGTACACGGTGTCTCCCGCGGCGGCGTCGTGGTGCACGGCGACGCAGAGCCCTCCGTACTCGTGCACAGTGGTCCGCGCGTTGAAGCCGGGCGGGATCACCTCCTCGGGGTCCCCGCCTCCTGCGGGGACGCGAACCACCACCTGGCGGCCGCCCTCGGTGGGACGTGCCTCGGTCCAGTAGACGTGGCTCGGCGTCGACATCGGCCACGAGAGGCCGACGACCTCCTCCACGAGCGTGTCCAGCGTCACGGGCGACGCCCAGGTCCCGTACGAAGCGGTGCGGACCATCGATCAGTCGTCGAGGGCGTCGGCGAGACCGGCGGCCTCGAAGACCCGACGCGTCGCCCCCCGCGCACCGCGGATCTCGAGGTGCTGGCCGGCTTCCTCGATCCGCCGGCGTGCACGGAGGAGGGCCGCGAGCCCGCTCGAGTCGATGAAGTCGAGATTGGTCAGGTCCACGACGACCGCCGACCGCGCGATCGCCACGAGAGCCTGCTGGACGGCGTCTGCGCTGACGAGGTCCAGCTCGCCGTAGAGACGGAGGACCGGCGCACCGGTGCTGCCATCGTCGACCTCCATGCGGAATGCCTGAGGAAACATTGGGTCCACCCGTTCGCCGTCAGCGGCAGCCAAGGTCGGTCCTTTCGATCTCTCCTTGCGACCACCCCCGTTCAGTGAGGTGGGCCGGGCACGGTGAGCTAGGACTCTTCGGGGTTGGCCTCCCACCACTGGCACCACCAATTCCCGCCGACGAGGATCCGCACCTTGGGGTGCCAGCAGTACGAGAGGTCGTTGTACGGCTCGAGGTAGTAGCGGCAGTTGTCGCAGTGCTCCTCGCCCGAGGGGTGGCCTCGCAGGACGGCGTTCTCGGCCATGTGCCGCAGCTCGATCGAGAGCTTCTCGTCGATCTCCTTCGGCTCCGGCTCAGGTATCACGTAGTCGGACACGCTGAGGAAGTTACCCGGTCCGTCCGGCCTCCCCCGACATCCCGTCCGTCGCGCCGGCGGCCGCCTTCTGACGGAGGCGAACCGGGATGTGGACGTACAGCGAGCCGCGGTCGAGCGCCGTCGCTGGCGCAGGCGGGGGCTCGGGGAGCTCGTAGTCCACCTCGAGCCGGTGGTCGGCGAGCTGGCGCTCGGGATTGTAGACGCGGCTGAAGTTCCAGATCATCTTCAAGAAGTTGGTCTGGCCGTGGGCCAGGTGGCGCGCCACGATCCCCGCGGTCTGCGCGAGGGCCGCCACGCCGAGGTGCTTGCGGGCCAGGATGGACTGGGTCTTCACGAGCTCCTCGTAGAACTTGGGCAGCGGCAACGTCGTCGGCAGCACCGCGTGCTGGATGTCGAAGAGCCGGTAGTCGCGCGTGGTCAGCTTGCGCGACTCGCTGTGCCAGGTCTCGGTCCCCGGGTACGGCGTCTGGACGGTGAGGTGCACGATCTCGGGCACCGACATCGCCCACTCGCGGACGGTGGCGAACCGCTTCTCGTCCCAGGCGGGATCGACGATCAGGTTCACCGCCACGGAGAGCCCGAGGCTGCGCGCCACCTCGAGCGCGCGGGCGTTGACGTCGGTCGTGCTGCGCTTGCGGAACGCCTTGAGCCCCTCCTCGTCGATCGCCTCGATCCCGAGGAACATGTAGTTGAGGCCGAGCCGCTTCCAGTACGCGAAGACCTCGGGCTGGCGGACGAGCACGTCGGTGCGGGTCTCGAGGTAGTACTCCTTCTTGATCCGGCGTCGCTCGACCTCGCGCCCGATCGCCATCCCGTGCTCCGGCTTGATGAAGGCGACGTCGTCGACGAGGAAGACGCCGGGCTCGGGAATCTGCGCCAGATCCTCGGCGGCGGCTTCGGGGGACACCTGCCGGTAGCTGCGCCCGTAGAAGGTCCAGGCGCTGCAGAAGGAGCAATCCCACGGGCAGCCGCGGGAGAACTCGACGGACGCGCACGGGTCGAGCACCCCGATGAAGTACTTCCGCCGCCGCCCGCCGATGTTGCGGGCAGGGAGGAAGTCGTCGAGGCTGTGGACGGTCTCCGGGCTCGGTCCCACCGCGCCGGGTGCGACCGCCCCCGGCACCTTCTCGAGCCCCCCGTCGTGGAGGGCCTGGACGAGGGCGGGAGCACCCGACTCGCCCTCGCCGCGCAGCACCGCGTCGATCGCGCCGTCACCGTGCTCGAGCACGCGATCGGCGATGAACGAGACGCTGTGGCCGCCCACGAACACCTTCGTGCGCGGCGACGTTGCCTTGGTGGCCTTCGCCAGGTCCACCACCTCGGGAACGTTTGCCAGGTAGTTGAGGCTCATTCCGACCGCATCGGGGCGGAAGTCCTCCAGGGCGGCGAAGTAGTCGCGGTGCCCGTAGACCTGGAGATCGACCATTCGGACGTCGTGCCCCTGGGCTTGGAGCGCCGAGGCGACCCGTTCGAGACCCAGCGGCTCGAGCCGCAGGTAGAGCTCTGAGTACATCAGTGCACTCGGGTGGACCAACAGGATGCGCACTGGCGTGATCCCTTTCTCGCTGCCAGCGGCGCGACCCCGGGGCGCACCTCGGCGCCGGCGCCGTGGCGAGTCCGTTTTCGGACCTCGTTGCGTGGCTCATTGCCCACCCCGGTCGCCAGGGTAATTGGGCGGCCCTGCCGGGCGAGCCGGCGACGGCGGCGGTGCCAGGCGGTCGGTCCGACGGAGGAATCAGGCGTCCAGACTCCGATACGGTTCGTTTCGTATCGCAGCTCGCACCGGCGATGCCGGTAGACCGGGGACCTTATGGCGCAACTGGACCGGAAGTGGTGGACCCTCATCGCCGTCTGCACGGCCATCTTCATGCTCCTCCTCGACATCACGATCGTGAACGTCGCGCTGCCGAGCATCCAGCGATCCCTCCACGCCAGCTTCAACGACCTCCAGTGGGTCATCGACGCGTACGCGCTGACCCTCGCGGCGTTCATGCTCACCGCGGGGGTGCTCGGCGACATGTTGGGCCGGCGCCTCGTGTTCGCGGCCGGGCTCGCGCTGTTCTCGGCATCCTCGTTCGTCTGCGGTGTCTCGACGAGCTCGTTCATGCTCAATCTCGCCCGCGCCGTGCAGGGAGTCGGGGGTGCCGTGATGTTCGCCACGTCGCTCGCCCTGATCGCCCAGGCGTTCCATGGACGAGAGCGCGGGACGGCCTTCGGCATCTACGGGGCCGTGATCGGCGGTGCCGTGGCGATCGGGCCGCTCCTCGGGGGTGCGATCACGAGTGCCATCGGCTGGCGGTGGATCTTCTTCGTGAACGTCCCCATCGGGGTCATTGCGGTGATCATGACGCTCACGCGCGTGGCCGAGTCGAAGGAACGCTCCGGCCGGCGCGTGGACTGGGTCGGTTTCGTCTCGTTCTCCGCCGCGCTGTTCCTGCTCGTGCTCGCGCTCGTGAGGGCGGACACAGATGGCTGGAGCAGCGCGTTCATCATCGGGCTCGTCGCCGGGGCCGCCGCGCTGCTCGCAGCCTTCGTCGTGGCCGAGCTGCGCCGAAGGGACGCGATGCTCGATCTCTCGCTCTTCGGGCGCCCGGCGATGACGGGCGTCTCGATCGCCGCGCTGGCGATCGCGGCGTCGATCTTCGCCCTGTTCCTCTACCTCACGCTGTTCATCCAAGACGACCTCGGGTACGGCCCGTTCGGCGCGGGCATCCGCTTTCTTCCCGTCTCGATGCTCTCGTTCGCGGTCGCGCCCGTGGCCGGGAAGCTCACCGTCCGCATCCACGCCAGGTACCTGCTGGGCACGGGGCTCCTCATCGTCGCCATCGGGTGCGCGCTCCTCGCCATCGTCGACGCTCGCTCAGGGTGGCTCGCGCTCATGCCGGGGTTGTGCGTGGCCGGCATCGGCATCGGCATCACCAACCCGGTCCTCGCGTCGTCCGCGGTCGCGGTCGTGAAGCCCGATCGGGCCGGCATGGCCTCGGGGGCGAACAACACCTTCCGGCAGGTCGGCATCGCAACGGGGATCGCCGGCCTCGGCACGGTCTTCGAAAGCGACATGCGCCGGTCGGTGACCTCCTCGCTCCTCTCCTCCCCCGCCGGCGCCACGGCCCTGCGCGCGCACGGCGCGGCACTGGGCCCGGCGATGGCCTCGGGACAGGTCCGGACAGTCGTCCGTCGGCTGCCCGACGCGCAGTCCCACGCGGTACTGCATGCCTATCGGGTGGGGTTCGCCTCGAGCCTCGACCACCTCGCATTGATCGCGGCAGCAGTGGCGTTGGTGGGGGCGGTCTTCTCCTTCGTGCTCGTGAGGGAACGGGACTTCGTCGCCGCCCGGGGCAGGGGGGGCGAAGAGGGCGGCCAAGAAGGGGGCGGAGAAGGGGGTGCGGAAGGCGGCTCGGGGCGCGGCGAAGAAGGCGGCGCGAGGGGCGGCGGCACGTCGCGCCCGCCGGCACCGGTGGGCGGGGACGGAGCCGGCGGGGCGCGTGTCCCGGCGCCCGCCTGACCGCCCGACGCCGCACGGCTTCTCCGCCCGGGCCCCCCGCTATTTCGCGCCCTGAGCTACTGCTGTTACTGCTGTTGCTGCTGTTGCTGCTATTGCTGCTGTTACTGCTGTTACTGCTGTTACTGCTGTTACTGCTGTTACTGCTGTTGCTGCTGTTGCGCGGGCCACTCGGCGACCCAGGAGGGCAAGCGCTTTTCGAGGAACGCTGCCATCCCCTCGGCGGCCGCGTCCGCAGCGAACAGCCCGTC
>JAJZMN010000178.1 GCA_021850345.1 Actinomycetes bacterium
CTCGGCGATCATGGCGAAGACCGAGGGGATCGTCGCCAGGTAGAACACACGGTTGCCGGAGGTGCCGTAGCGTTGGTCGGCCTCCGCGAGGACCTCCTTCAGGCGGTCGAAGGTCTCGGACGACGCGTACTCGCCCGCCACGTAGCGGAAGCGCTCGACGAGCGCGCGCCACCCTTCGCCGGCGTATGGCACGTCCTTCAACGCGGCGCGCCGGAACTCCTCGTCGCTCCAATCGGTCCGCGCCACGCCGATGACCGTGAACTCCTCCGCTAGACGACCGCGGTCCGCCAGATTGGCGAGCGCCGGGAGGATCTTGCGGGAGGTGAGGTCGCCGGAGGCACCGAAGATCACGAGGGCGAGCGGCGGAGTCCGCTCGCGAGGCGCGCTGGGCGACGGGGGGACCACCAACCGGGGCCGCGCGATGGAGGGGCCCCGGGGAGACGGGGCGGAGTCGGGTGCGGAGGAGATCACTGGGTCCATCCTTGGAGCTGGGGGCAGAACCGTCAAGCGAGCAGGCCCAGCAGCCGACCGGGCCGTTCGCGACTGCCGACGGCTCAGGCGATCGCGTTCGCCTTGTCGGTGAGGGACTGCAGCAGCCCGTCGAAGGACTTGGAGAACGAGCTCACGCCTTGCGCTTCGAGCGTGGCGGTCACATCGCGCATGTCGATACCCACGCGTGCGAGGTCACCGAGCACCTGGTGCGCACCTTCGAGGTCGGCGTCCACGGTCCGCGCGACCGTGCCATGGTCTGCGAAGGCATCCAGGGTCTGCTCGGGCATCGTGTTCACGGTGTCCGGACCGATCAGCGTGTCGACGTAGAGCAGATCGGGATACGCGGGGTTCTTCGTCGAGGTCGACGCCCACAGCGGCCGCTGGACGCGGGCGCCTTTTGCGGTGAGCGCTTCCCAGCGCGGGCCGGAGAAGATCTTCGTGAAGTGCTCGTACGCGACACGCGCTTGGACCACCGCCGCCTTGCCGCGCAGGGCGAGGATCTCGGGGTCCCCGACCGCATCGCCGCCGCCCGCGAGCGCTTCGAGCCGCCTGTCCACCTCGGTGTCCACCCGGCTCACGAAGAACGAGGCGACGCTGTGGACGCCAGAGAGGTCGGTGACCCCGCTCGCAGCGAGCGCCTCGAGCCCGAAGAGATAGGCCTCTGCCACCTCGTCATAGCGATCGATCGAGAAGATGAGCGTCACGTTCACGCTCTTTCCTTCAGAGAACAGCTGGCGGATCGCCGGGATGCCCTCGGCGGTGCCGGGCACCTTCACGAGGAGATTCGGGCGGTCGATGCGCCCGTGCAGCGATCGCGCGGCGGCGACGCTGCCCTCGGTGTCACGAGCGAGCGACGGCGCGACTTCGAGCGAGACGAAGCCGTCGGCACCCTGGCTCGACTCGTAGAGGGGACCCAGGACCTCGAGCGCGCGCTCGATGTCCTCGACCACCATCTCCCAGTACGCGTCCTCCGAGCTCATGCGAGCAAGGAGGCCCTTGAACTGGTCGTCGTAGACGTCGGTCGCCTCGATGGCCTTCGCGAAGATGGTCGGGTTCGACGTCACGCCGCGCACCCCGCGGGCGACCAGCTCTTGGAGGTGCCCGCCGGTGAGCCATTCGCGGTGCAGGTCGTCCACCCAGGGACTCTGTCCACCGCGCTCGTAGAGCTCGTGGAGCCTGGTCATGTGCGTCCTCCTCTTTCGTCCGGCTCGCCATGCGAGGCGAGCAGCGCATGGGCGCGCTCGGCGACGTGCGCCGGCGTGAACCCGAACTCCGCGAGCGCCCGGCTCCCGGGCGCCGAGGCGCCGAAGGTGTCGATCCCCACGGTCGCGTCGGCGTAACGGTCCCAGCCGAAGGAGGACGCGGCCTCGACGGCGAGACGCGGCACCCCGGCCGGCAGCACCTGGGCTCGGTACGCCCGGTCCTGGGCCTCGAACCACTCCCAGCACGGCAGCGAGACCACGCGAGCCCGCACGCCCTCCCCGGCGAGCACGGCCGCGGCGCCCATGCAGACGTGCACCTCGCTCCCGGTGCCGATCAGGACGATGTCGGGCGGGCCGGCCTCAGGCCCCCCGGGCTCGTCGAGCACGACGTAGCCCCCGCGGCGCAACCCTGCCGGCCCCCGTTCGGCGGTCTCGGCGAGCACCGGCAGGTTCTGGCGGGAGAGGACCAGCGCGGTCGGCTCCTCGCCGTCGATCGCGAGGCGGAACGCCTGCGCGCATTCGTTGGCGTCCGCCGGCCGCACGACGACGAGGCCCGGCATCGCGCGCAGCGACGCGAGCTGCTCGATGGGCTGGTGCGTGGGGCCATCCTCGCCGAGCCCCACCGAGTCGTGGGTCCAGAAGTAGACGACGTGGGCGCGGCTGAGCGCGGCGAGCCGCACGGCGGGGCGCATGTAGTCGCTGAAGCAGAAGAACGTGCCACCGATCGGCACGATGCCGCCGTGGTGGGCCATGCCCGTCATCGCCGCACCCATCGCATGCTCGCGAATGCCGTAGTAGATCTGGCGGCCCCCTGGGTGCTCGGGAGACTGGCGCTTCGCGTGCTCGAGCTCGACGCCCGTATTCTCGGTCAGGTCGGCGGCACCGCTCAGAAGGCCGGGGATGAGGGCAGCAGAGGCGTCCAGGCACGCCTTCACGGCCTTGCGCGTGGCGAGCTGCGTGCCAGCCTCGAAGGAGGGCAGCGTGGACTCCCATCCCTTCACACCCTTGCCCGCCCAGGCGGCGTCCCACGCACCACGGTCGCCCTTCCACGCTTCCAAGCGCGACTCCCACTCGCGCCGCATGGCGCGGCCGCGTGGGATGGTGCGGCGGTAGAGCTCGATCACCTCGTCGGGGACCCAGAACGTCTCGTCTGGCGGCAGGCCGAGGATCTCTTTGGTCTCCCGGATCTCCGCGTCGCCGAACGGGCTGCCGTGTGCCTTCGCCGTGTCGGTGAGGTGGGGCGACGGCCAGCCGATGTGCGAACGAAGGATGACGAGCGACGGTTTGTCCTCGACGGCCATCGCCCGGCGGAGCGCGGCTTCGAGCGCGCCCGTGTCGTTCGCGACCTCCCCGATTCGGTCGACGTCCCAGCCGTACGCCTCGAAGCGCTGCGCGACGTCGTCGGAGTAGGAGAGCTCGGTGGGGCCGTCGATGGAGATGTGGTTGTCGTCGTAGACGTAGACGAGGCGGCCCAGCCCGAGATGGCCGGCGAGGGAGGCGGCCTCGTGGCTGATGCCCTCCTCGAGACAGCCGTCACCGCAGATCACGAAGGTATGGTGGTCGACGGCGTCGGAACCGAAGCGTGCCCGCAGGTAGCGCTCGGCGATACCCATGCCAACGCCATTGCCGAAGCCCTGACCGAGCGGCCCCGTGGTCACCTCGATGCCGGCAGCATGTCGGTGCTCGGGATGGCCCGGCGTCTTGGAGCCCCATTGGCGGAACTCCTTGAGGTCGTCGAGGGTGAGGCCGTAGCCACACAGGTACAGCATCGAGTACAAGAGGATCGAGGCGTGCCCGTTCGACAGGATGAACCGGTCTCGGTCTGGCCACGCGGGGTCCGTCGGATCGTGGCGCATGACGCGGGTGTAGAGCACGTGGGCGAGGGGAGCGAGGGCCATCGCGGTTCCTGAATGCCCGGAGCTGGCGCGCTCGGGCGCGTCCATGGCGAGCCCTCGGACGACGTTGATGCCGAGCTGCTCGAGCTCGGCCTCCGAGGACGGCGGCGGTGGGGGGGAGGCGGATCCCGGCGAGGTGGCAGGGCACATGGGCAGAACCCTACCCAGTCGCCGCCGCTACGCCAGTAGCGTCGTCGCCATGACGCGTCCAGCGCTGCAGGCCCTGCCCGACGGCGACCTCACCTTCGGCATCGTCTGCGTGGACGAGTCGGCGCGGGGCCGCGCGGTGTGGGAGGTACGGGCCCACGGGCGTTTCGCGAGCCCTGCGGGGACCATGCAAGGTGGGTTCCTCGCGGCGTGCGGGGTCTCGGCCACACCCACGGCCGTCGTCACCGAGACGGCCGGGCGCCCCGAGCTCCACCCATCCCGTCTCGGACCGCCGGCGAGGGCGGCGCGTCCGGCAACGCCGCCCCGAAGGCTTGGTGCGTTTGCAGGAAGGGAAGGGAGCGGAGGAAGATCTGCCCGGCTCAGCGGACCTGGCGGCTCCCCGCCACGCCCGACATGGGGCGAGGACATCGGCCGCGAATCGAAAGGAGCCTGAGAGCGCGTGGCACGACTGGGGTTCGGAAGGTCGACGTCGCACGGCGACGGCGTGCGAAAGCAGGGCACCGACGCGCTCCAGCTCGTCATCGACTACATCAAGCAGGAGACGCTCAGCCCCTTGAAGGGTCTCGGCCGCTACCTGCTGTTCGGGATCGTCGGATCCTTCACCCTGTGCGCCGGGCTCGTGCTGCTCTTGATCGCGTTGCTCCGGGCGCTCCAGACACGCGTGCGCACAACGTTCGGCGGAGACCTGAACTGGCTGCCCTACGTGATCGTGTGCGGCGCGGCCGTCGTCGTCATGTCGCTTGCGGCATGGCGGATCACCAAGGGGGCGGCGCGACGGCGCCGGGACTCGGCCTCGGGGAAGTGAGAGCTCAGTGAGAGCTCACGCGATGTGATGACGGAGCGCAGCATGGAACCAGGAGGGAGCCACCGATGAGCGTCCAGACCAGCGGCCGTCGGATCACCCGCGCCGACCTCGAGGCCGCTTTCCAGCGCGTGGTGGGCGAGGGGGAGAAGACCGTCGAAGCCGCGGTGCCCTCTGCTCTCGTCGCCGCGGGCGCGGTCGCCATCGCCGTGGTGACCCTCGCCTACCTCGCGGGCAAGCGCCGCGGCCGGAAGAAGTCCTCGGTCATCGAGATCCGGCGGGTGTGAGCGGCCAGTGGGACGTGGCATCGACTCGCTGTTGCGCTGGCTCACCCGCTCGGGCATGCGCCGAGCCATGTCCGGGGAGCACTGGGCCTGGTTCGCCGTCGGCGGCGCGGCCTTCTTCTTGCGACGCGCCCGCCGGCGCGACCACGGCGCGGCGCGTATCCACCTTCGCTCGGGCGACCGTTACGTGATCGAGGTGCACGACGGCGCCGGCAGGGGCAGCGGCCGTGGGCTGCGCCGGCAAGGCGACCAACCGGGGGGACGCGGCGGGCCAGCGCCGCAGGTCGTCTGGCAAGGGGAGCGGATCACGACGTCGCCAGACCGCTCCGAGTAGCGTCGGGACCGTGGGCACCCCGGTACCTGCGGGACCCGTCACCGCCGGCGAGCAGGTCCTGCTCGTCGACTCGAAGGACCGCCGCTACCTCCTGACGCTGCGCGCTGGCGCGATCTTCCACACCCACGCCGGGTCGGTCGCGCACGACGACGTCATCGGCCTCGAGGAGGGCGACTGGGTCGCAGGAACGACCGGACGGCGCTACCTCATGGTACGGCCCACCCTGGCGGACGTGGTGCTGAAGATGCCCCGTGGCGCCCAGGTGATCTACCCCAAGGACCTGGGGGCGATCCTGCTCGCGGCGGACATCGGGCCCGGCCAGCGGGTGCTCGAAGCAGGCGTCGGCTCGGGCGCGCTCTCCATGGCGCTGCTGCGAGCAGGCGCCTCGGTCGTCGGCTACGAGCTGCGCGAGGACTTCGCCGCGCGGGCCCGGGCGAACGTCACGGCGCTGCTCGGCCCCGACGCCGACTACCGCGTCGAGTCGCGCGACGTGACCGAGGGCATCGACGAACTGGGCCTCGACCGCGTCCTCTTGGACATGCCCGAGCCGTGGCGCGTGGTGGAGCATGCCGCGGGGGCGCTGCGGCCGGGGGGAATCCTGCTCGCGTACCTGCCGACCATCAACCAGACCGCCGAGCTCCGCCGGGTGCTCGACGCAGCACCGTTCGGGCTCGCCGTCACGACCGAAGTACTCCAGCGCACCTGGCACATCGAAGCCCGCTCGGTCCGCCCGGACCACCGAATGGTGGCCCACACCGGCTTCCTCACGTGGGCTCGCCGGTTGCACCGCCGCGACCCGGTGGCAGAGGTATCGGCCGAGTCATCGCCAGACGCGACGGCCGACCCGTCGGCCTGACCACACGGCGCGCCAGGCGGGCAGAGGGAGCTGGGCTCACCCTCGCTCGATGAAGATGCACTCCCCGGGGCACTCCTCGGACGCCTCGACGACGGCGTCCTCCAGGTCCTCGGGGACGAGCGCCATGCCGGCGGAGCCGCCAGGCTCGTTCTTGACGTCGTCGCCCTCCTTCACGTACGCGAGCCCGTCGTCGAGCAGGGTGAAGACTGCAGGGGCGATCTCCTCGCAGAGGCCGTCACCGGTGCACAGATCCTGGTCGATCCAGACCTTCATTCGTCGCCTTTCTCGAGCGTCGTCGGCAGGGTGCGGGCCCACCGTCACGGTGGGATGTCCCGGCTCGGCCTGCCTGGACCGGGGCTGCCACGTTGGCGCCCTGGGCCGGGCACGCAGGACAGACTAGCCCCTGGCGTCGCGAGAACCGGCGGACGCCCGGGACGCGGCCCGACCACCGCTTGATGCAGCGGCCGGTGGCGCGCGGCCGCACCGCGCCACCGGTATGGTGAGCGGCGGCGGGCAGTCGCGGTGCACTGGCCGCCGGGGTGCGGCATGCGGGAGGTGAGTCCGACGCCTGAGCAGGAACACGGGCACGGCGATGCTGGCACTGAGCACGAGCTCCTCCTCGCGCGGCTCACCGCGGCCGAGGAGGAAGTCCGTGCCTTGCGACGCCGGCTGCAAGAAAGCCCGGGGCGCGTCCAGGCACTCGAAGAGCGGCTCTTGGAGTCAAAGGGGCAGCTCGCGCAGGCGATCTCGCAGAACGAGAAGCTGACCTTCACCCTCCAGCAGGCCAAGGAGCAGCTGCTCAGCCTGCGCGAGGAGGTCGAGAAGCTCACCCAGCCGCCCGCGGCCTACGGCACCTACCTCGGCGCGAACGACGACGAGACCGTCGACGTGTTCTCGGGCGGCCGCAAGATGCGGGTCTCCCTCCACCCCGACATCGACCCGGCGGGCCTCTCGAAGGGCGACGAGGTGGTGCTGAACGAGTCGCTGAACGTCGTCCTCGCGCGACCCGGAGAGCTCTCGGGTGAGGTCGTCACCTTGAAGGAGACCTTGGAGGGCGCGACCTTGGAGGGCAGCCGCCGGGTGCTCGTGTTCGCCCGGGCGGACGAAGAGCGCGTGGTCGAGCTCGCGGACTCGATGGCAGGGGTGCACCTGCGTGCGGGCGACGCGCTGCTCATGGACACCCGCAGCCAGCTGATCATCGAGAAGCTGCCCCGCCCCGAGGTCGAAGAGCTCGTGCTCGAAGAGGTTCCCGACATCACCTACGCGGACGTCGGCGGGCTGGACACCCAGATCGACGCGATCACCGACGCCGTCGAGCTGCCGTACCTGCACCGCTCGCTGTTCAACAACTACCGCCTGCCGGCCCCCAAGGGCATCCTCCTCTACGGCCCCCCGGGCTGCGGCAAGACGCTCATCGCCAAGGCGGTCGCCAACTCCTTGGCCAAGAAGGTGGCCGAGACGACCGGCAACGAGAACGTGAGGAGCTACTTCTTGAACATCAAGGGCCCCGAGCTCTTGAACAAGTACGTCGGCGAGACGGAACGCCAGATCCGGCTGGTGTTCCAGCGAGCACGCGAGAAGGCCGAAGAGGGCGTGCCGGTCATCGTCTTCTTCGACGAGATGGACTCGCTCTTCAGGACCCGAGGCACCGGCATCAGCTCGGACATGGAGTCGACGATCGTGCCCCAGCTGCTTGCCGAGATCGACGGTGTCGAGGCCTTGCGCGACGTCATCGTGATCGGCGCGTCCAACCGCGAGGACCTGATCGACCCGGCCATCCTGCGCCCGGGCCGGCTCGACGTGAAGATCAAGATCGAGCGGCCGGACGCGGAGGCCGCGGCGCAGATCTTCTCGCGCTATCTCCGGCCCGACCTGCCGCTCGACCCCGAGGAGGTCGAGCGCCTCGGTGGGGGAGACCCCGAGAAGGCCGCCCAGGCGATGATCGAGGCGACCGTGTCGGAGATGTACCGCGCCGACGACGACAACCGCTTCCTCGAGGTCACCTACCAGAACGGCGACAAGGAGATCCTCTACTACCGCGACTTCTCCTCGGGGGCGATGATCGAGAACATCGTGCGTCGAGCGAAGAAGCTCGCGATCAAGCGGGAGATCGCCGGTGGGGGAAGCGGCATCCGCACCGCGGACCTCGTCGAGTCGATCCGCCAGGAGTACAAGGAGAACGAGGACCTGCCGAACACGACGAACCCGGACGACTGGGCACGCATCTCGGGCAAGAAGGGCGAGCGCATCGTCTACGTGCGCACCCTCATGAGCGAGGACCGTGACGGCAGGGGCGGCGGTCGGGCCATCGAACGCGTCGGTACCGGCCAGTACCTCTGACGAGGCAGTAGGGTCGAACCGTGGCCACGGTGAAGGTCTGCGGGATCGAGACCGAGTACGGCATCCACGTTCCCGGTGGGGACGGGAACCCCATCACCGCGTCCTCGCTCCTCGTGAACGCCTACGCGACGCAGGCGGACCGGCGCACCGGGTGGGACTTCGAGGACGAGACACCGGCGAACGACGCACGGGGGTTCTCGCGTGAAGGCACCATGGCGCCGGTCGTCGAGACTCACCTGGCGAACACGGTCCTCACCAACGGCGCCCGCTACTACGTCGACCACGCGCATCCCGAGTACTCCTCGCCCGAGTGCGCGGACCCGCTCACCTGCGTCCTGTACGACAAAGCAGGCGAGGAGGTGCTTCGCCGCTCCATGCGCGCCGCCGCGCAGCTCTTCCCCGACGCGCCGACCCCTGTCGTCTACAAGAACAACTCCGACGGCAAGGGCAACTCCTACGGCTGCCACGAGAACTACCTGATGGACCGCGACGTCCCGTTCACCAAGGTCGCTGCAGCGATCGTGCCCCACTTCGTCACGCGTCAGCTGTACGCGGGCGCTGGCAAGGTCGGCGCGGAGACTCCGGCCCTCGACCGCGACCGCGTCCATTTCCAGATCTCCCAGCGCGCCGAGTTCTTCGAGGAGGTGATCGGGCTCGAGACGACCTTGAAGCGCCCGATCGTGAACACCCGAGACGAGCCGCACGCCGACCCTCGCCGCTTCCGGCGCCTGCACGTCATCGTGGGCGACGCCAACCTCTCGGAGATCGCCACCTTCTTGAAGATCGGCACGACCTCGCTCGTGCTCTCCATGGTCGAAGACGACGTCGCGCCGTCCAGGGACCTCACCCCGGCCGATCCGGTGCGAGCGATGCACGAGGTGTCCACCGACCTCTCGCTCGAACGTCCGATCACCATGGCCGACGGCTCGACGGCGACCGCGCTCGGGATCCAGTGGGAGCTCTACACCGCCGCGCGCAAGTACGCGGACCATTTCGGCCTGGCCTGCCTCGGCAACGAGCACGTCGCCGAGCAGGTCCTCGAACGCTGGGAGCACGTCCTGCACGGCCTCGAGCAGGACCCCGCCAGCCTCGATCACGAGCTCGACTGGGTGGCCAAGCGCAAGCTCGTCGAGGCCTACCGTGAACGTCACGGCTGTGGCTGGAGCGACGGGCGGTTGGCGGCGCTCGACCTCCAGTACCACGACCTGCGTCCAGAGCGCTCGCTGTACGCCAGGCTCGGCCTCGAACGCCTCGTCGACGACGAGTCGGTCGTCCGGGCGGTGACAGTCCCGCCGGCGGAGACCCGCGCATGGTTCCGTGGCCAGTGCCTCACCCGCTGGCCCGACGCGGTCGTCACCGCCAACTGGGACTCGCTCGTCTTCGACCTCGGGACCGATCCGCTGCGCCGCGTCCCTATGATGGATCCCTTGAGGGGCACGGCAGCGCATACGCAGGCGTTGCTCGACGCGAGTGCCACCCCGGCTCAGCTCCTGGAGAAGCTGAGCGCATGAGGGCACTGCGAGCGAGGATCGTGCCGATGGTTCTCGACAGGGGAGCGAGTGTCATGAGGGGACGAGGCAATGACTGAACGAGAGTGGAAGCGCAAGAGCGCGCCGGCTCGCACCGAGACCGAGGTCGCCGACGACGCTCCGGCCACTTCCGAGCGCGGGGACAAGATCAAGGCCGAGCTGGACGATCTCATGGACGAGATCGACGAGGTCCTCGAGGACAACGCCGAGGAGTTCGTGCGCAACTACGTGCAGAAGGGCGGGCAGTAGCCGCCAGTGGCGCTCCCACTCTTCCCCCCGACCGAAGACCCCGGCCCCGACTTCTCCGCCTTGCTGCGCCGCAGCGGGCTGCCCACGGTTTCCCAGGGCCACGAGCTCGCGCCGTCGGTCCGACATGCGACCACCGTGGCCGCCTTGCGCTTCGCCGAGGGCATCGTCATGGCGGGCGACCGCCGCGCGACCGAAGGCCACTCCATCGCCCACCGGGCGATGGAGAAGGTCTTCCCCGCCGACCGCTACTCCGCTGTCGCCATCGCAGGCGCTGCAGGCTTCGCCGTCGAGATGGTCCGGCTCTTCCAGACCCAGCTCGAGCACTACGAGAAGGTCGAGGGCGTGACGCTCAGCCTGGAGGGCAAGGCGAACCAGCTCGCCCAGATGGTGCGCCAGCATCTGCCGCTCGCGATGCAGGGCCTGGCAGTCGTGCCGCTGTTCGCCGGCTACGACCTGGCGCGCGCGACCGGGCGCATCTTCACCTACGACGTCACCGGCGGCCACTACGAGGAAGCGGACTTCCAGGCGACCGGCTCGGGCGGACGGGACGCACGGACCACGATCAAGCTGGGGTATCGCGAGGGTCTCTCCCGGAGCGATGCGGTGGAGCTGGCGGTCCAGGCCCTCTACGAGGCGGCCGACGAGGATGCAGGGACCGGGGGTCCCGATGTCGTGCGGGGGATCTACCCGATCGTGGCCGTCGTGACCGCAGACGGCTATGCAGAGGTGCCCGAGCCAGAGGTCGCCGATCGGTTCAACACCCTCATCGCCCGAAAACACGCAGAGCGGGAGCCGACGGGAGGCGTCACGGGCGGAGGTGAGCCGGCATGACCATGCCGTTCTACGTCGCGCCCGAGCAGGTGATGAAGGACAGGGCGGAGTACGCCCAGAAGGGCATCGCTCGCGGGCGCTCGCTCATCGCCACCGTGTACGCCGATGGCGTCCTCATCGTGGCCGAGAACCCCTCACGCTCGCTGCACAAGATCAGCGAGATCTACGACCGGATCGCGTTCGCCGGGGTCGGCAAGTACAACGAGTACGACCAGTTGCGGGTCGCCGGCGTACGCCACGCCGACACCAAGGGCTTCGCCTTCAGCCGGGAGGACGTCGACGCCCGCTCGCTCGCCAACCTCTACGCGCAGTTCCTCGGCAACGTCTTCACGCACGAGATGAAACCGCTCGAGGTCGAGATCCTCGTGGCAGAGCTCGGGACTGCGGGACGCAACGACCAGCTGTACCACATCGCCTACGAGGGGACCATCACCGACGAGGACCGCTTCGCCGTGCTCGGCGGGGACGCGGAGACCATCACCGAGCGCGTAGCGGCCGACTGGCGGGCCGACCGCGACCTGCTGACCGCCATCCGCGCGGCGGTCAGCGCGCTCGCGGGCCCAGGCCGCACGCTCGGTCCTGGCGACCTCGAGGTGGCGCTGCTCAGCCGCGCCAACGGCCGACGAGCCTTCCGTCGCGTGACCAACGGAGAGCTCGAGGCCGCCTTCGGCGTCGGCGGCGGCGATACCTCGGCACCTGCAGGCGAGGGCACGGTGCGCACCTCGGGTGGCGAGGACGACCAGGCGGCGGTCAGCGACACCTCGCCCGAAGAGCCCCCGAGCTGACCCCGCCGTGCGGTTCCACAGCGGCCCCGCGGCACTACGGTGGCCACGTGGACCGGCGCATCTTCGGCCTGGAGAACGAGTACGGCGTCACGTTCACCCTGCGCGGTCAGCGCCGGCTCAGCCCCGACGAGGTCGCCCGCTACCTCTTCCGCCGGGTGGTCAGTTGGGGACGATCCTCGAACGTCTTCTTGGAGAACGGGGCCCGTCTCTATCTCGACGTCGGCAGCCACCCCGAGTACGCGACGCCCGAGTGCGACCGCATCAGCGACCTCGTCACCCATGACAAGGCGGGAGAGTGGATCCTCTCCCAGCTCGTGTCGGGCGCGCAGGCTCGGCTGCGCGAGGAGGGCATCCGCGGCGAGGTGTACCTGTTC
>JAJZMN010000193.1 GCA_021850345.1 Actinomycetes bacterium
CCTGGATGGCCGCCGACGAGCGGTTCGGGCGAGTCGACTCGCCCCTCCCCCGCATCGAGGTGGGGCCGCCGCCGTGGAGCCTCTGACACCGCCGAGTGCGGGTCTGCCGCCTCGAGGCGGCCACCGTTCGCGCGACGTCGTCGCCAGCTCGCTGCCGGCGAGGCCATGACGCCGAGGCGGTCCGACGCACCGGCTCCCCGGTGGCGAGGCTGGACCGGCGCCGGCACCGCATGGGACTGGCGGACCCGGTGAGCGAGTGGTCTGCCAGCTGGACGCGCCCGATCCACGACGCGATCCACGTGGACCGCTCCAAGCTGGCCTTGGTGCCCGCGGCGCGCTGTGCGCTGGGCATCGCCGTCCCGCTGGTCGTCGGCGACCTCTCCGGCCACCTTCTGGTCGGGGTGGGAGGTGCGATCGGCGCGCTGACCACGGGGATGGCGTCGCTACAGGGCACCTATCGCAGCCGGGTGAAGATCATGGCGTTCGCGGCGGCAGCCTTCGCCGTGTCGGCCTTCGTCGGAGCGACCGTCGGCCACCTGGAGGGCCCCGACATCGCGGTCACCGCCGTGTGGGGGATCGCCGCCGGGCTGCTGGTGATGTTCGGAGAGGCACCGGGCGTGGTCGGCCTCCAGGCCGTCGTCGGCCTGGTCGTCTTCTCCCAATTCTCCTTCACCCCCGAGCAGGCCGCGCTCAATGCGCTGTGGGCGCTGTGCGGCGGCGCGCTCCAGATCGTCCTCGTGGCCGTGACCTGGCCCCTCCAGCGCTTCCCGGTAGAGCGTGCTGCGTCGAGCGACGCCTACCGGCAGCTGGCCGCCCACCTCCGCTCGCTTGCCAGTGACCCGTCGGCCCTCCTCGATCCCGGCGTCCTCGACACGCTGCGGTCCGCACTCGTCGAGACCCAGCCCTGGGGCGACCGGGCCGCCGCCGCCGCCTACCGGGCGCTGGCCGACGAGGCGGAGCGGATCCGCCTCGAGGTGGCCGGCATCGCCCGGGCTCGGGCCCGGCTCTCCCACGCCTCAACGATCGCGACGCCCACGGGCCGGGCCGGCGCGCTCGACGCTGCCAGCTACCTGGAGCGCGCCATCATCGCCTCAGCCGACGTGCTGGCCGGCGTCGCCGCCGCCCTTCACGACGGGCGCAGCGTCGTCGCCGACCCTGAGGACCGCGAGCAATTTCGAGCCGCCATCGAGCACCTCCGCTCGCTGGCCGAGTCGGGCGACCCTTCGGTGCGCGCCAACCTCACCCATGCCGTCGGAGCCCTGACGGCACTGGCGGGCCAGCTTCGGTCAGTGACCCAGCTGACGGCGGTGGCCGCCGGCAACCAGCCGGTCGCACAGGGAACCACCGCCTCGGCTACGGGCCACCCTGTGCGACGCCGGTCGCGGCCGTCTCCGCTCGCCGGCACGAAACTGAGCCGGCTCGAGTCGGTGCGCGCCAACCTCACCCTCACCTCCGAGGTCTTCCGTCACGCCCTCCGGGTCGGTGTCACCCTGGCGGTGGCCGTCGCCATCTCCCACCTGTTCCCCCTGGGTCATGGCTACTGGCTCCCGATGACCGTCATGATCGTCCTCAAGCCCGACTTCGCCGCCACCTTGAGCCGAGGGCTGGCTCGCAGCGTCGGCACCCTGCTCGGTGCCGGGCTCGTCACGCTGTTGCTGGCCGCACTGGCGCCGTCGCCGGCCGGCCTGATCGTGCTCACCGTGGCGCTGTATGCCATCAGCATCGCCGTGCTTCGCGCCAATTACGTCATCTACAGCGTCGGCATCGCGTCGCTCGTCGTCGTCCTGCTCGCCTTCACCGGTTCCCCGGCACCCTCCCTCGCCGCCGACCGGGCCTTCTACACCCTTCTCGGTGCCGCCCTGGCCTTGGCGGCCTACGCCGCCTGGCCGACCTGGGAGCGCACCCGCGTCGTCGATCGCCTGGCCGACCTCGTCGAGATCGATGGTCGCTACGGCGCCGCGCTTCTCCAGGCGTGGGCCGACCCGGCCAGTGCCGATCGGACGGCACTCCAGCGGCTGCGGCTGACGGCGCGCCTCGCTCGCTCCAACGCCGAAGCATCCGTCGACCGCTGGATGAGCGAGCCGGCCGGTCGCCCAACGACGTCGCCGAACGCGCTCGACCCCCAGACGGCGCAAGGCATCCTCGCCGCAGTGCGCCGCTACATCTGGGGCGCGCTCGTCCTGCACGGACAGCTTCCGAGCACCGGTCCGACCCGACCCGACCTCCACCGTCTCGGCGTCGAGGCCGAAGAAGCCATGGCCGCAGTGGTCGGTATGCTGCGGACCGGGTCTGCCCCGACGGACTACCCCCCGTTGCGAGCCACCCAGGTCGCGCTCGCCGCCAATCTGATGCGCGCCTCCAACCACGCCGCCGATCCGACGCCGACGGCCGTGGACATGGTGGTCCTGAGCGAGACCGACCTCATGGTCAACGCGGTCGACACCCTCGCCCACCTCGTCGGTGTCGGTCCCCGATCGCCCGCAGACTCCTGACGCCGGGAGTCCGAGGCGAGTCGGACCGGGACCTTCTCGCACGCGACAGTGATGGCCACCGTCGGGGATCGGGAGTCGGCGATCAGGAAACGAGATGGGACGCGAGATGCACCATCACCGCGTGCTCGTAGAGAGGGTGCACGCCCTCGAGATCGAACGGACCGACAGTCGCGAGCTCCGAGATCTACGCCAGCCCGTCGTCAGCGGGACAGCCGGGTGCGCCGAAGAGCTCCTCCGATCGATTGCTCTGCGGGGTGGCGCAGCTCACTGCAGCAGGTACGACCAGCGATCGAGGGCAGCGCGGCGCTGGTTCATCGGCGGCACGTTCACCGGTGGGAACTGGTCCCGCCATTCCCAAGGACGGGTGGCGTCGATGAGCGCGCGCGAGTTGGTGAAGTCCCCGGCGGCCCGCTGCTCGGGCGTAAGGCGCGGGTCGAGAGGCGTGCTCCACGCCCGGCGGACGAAGTCGATGGAGGTCGCCGGGTCCGAGCGCGTGCACACTGCCCAGATGACCTCTTCGAGGTTCGACGGATCGATGTCCTCGTCGACCACCACCACGTACTTGCCGGCGTACGCACCAGTGTGGCACTGGGAGGCGACGTGGAGCACCTGGTGGGCGTGGCCGGGGTAGCGCTGGCGGATGGAGACCACCGTGAACATGCGGCTGCCGCCGGCCTCGTGCTGCCAACAGGCCACGACGTCGGGAACTCCTGCCTTGGCGATCTCCTCGTACAAGAGGGCGGAACGCAGCGGAGCACGATAACGCCCGAGCTCGTCGGGTGGACGCCCCGGAGGGCATCCCAAGATGATGGGGTCGCTGCGGTGGTACACGGCTTCGACGTGGAGTACCGGCTCTTCGCGCTCGCCCGAGGCGTAGTACCCGGTCCACTCGCCGAAGGGTCCCTCCGGCAGGACTTCTTCGGTGCTGGCATACCCCTCCACCACGATCTCGGCGTTGGCGGGGAAGGGAAGTCCGGTGATCGGCCCCTCGATGGTCGGCACTGGCTCACCAAGGATGCCGCCCACCCAGTCGTACTCGGTGAGGCCGTAGGGGATCTCGTTGCTCGCCGCCAGGAAGAGCAGGGGGTGCGAGCCGAACACCATCACCACCGGGCATCTCTCAGCGCGCTCGAAGTACTTCTGGCGGTGGATCCGCCCGTGCTTGCCGGGCGAGATGTAGTAGCCCAGCCGTCGTGCGTCGTGGACCATGACGCGGTAGGTGCCGACATTGACCCAGCCGTCGTCGGGATCCCGCGTGACGTCGTAGGAACCGGTGCCAAGGTATCGGCCTCCGTCACCGGGGTGCCACAGCGGTGCAGGGAAGACCGTGACGTCGACGTCGTCGCCGCGTCGCACGTTCTCCATCACCGGACCGTCCGTGACCCGGGTGGCGGCCAAAGGATCGCTGCCGAGGATGCGTTCTCGCCACACGTCGGACAGCTGGAGCTTGGTGAGACCCAGCGGCGCGTTGATGGCGAGCGCCATGCGGTCCACCGTGCCCAGGCCATTGACGAGCACCCGGTAACCCTTTTGGTAGCCGGGGATGTCGTCGAACAGGACGGCCGGCGCCCCTTCGGTGTGCTGGAGAAGGTCGGCGGCATCGCCGATCTCCTGCTCGGCCGAAGCTCCCGTGACGTGGCGCAGCTGGCCCGTCCCGTCGACCCGTTCCAGCCACGACCGCAGGTCGTAGGTCGCAGAGCGCTTCTCTTCCTTGTCGCCCATGTGCGGCGGCTCCTCTCCTTCGTGTGTCCGTCGTGCCCTCATGGGCGCGACGGTCGGCGGTTCTCCTGCGCCGCGGCGCGACGCGTCCCCCAGCTCAGAGGAGCCAGGACCAACGCTCCCTGGTGATGGCCTTCTCCTCGGGATCGGGACCGATGGGGTCGGGGAAGCGTTCTCGCCACTCCCACGGGCGGGTGGCGTCGATCACCACCCGGGAGTTGAAGCCCTTCTTGCCCGGCTCGATCGCGGGGTCGAGCGGGCCGCTCCACGCCCGGTGGATCATCTCGAAGTCGCGCTCCGGATCGGCCCGGGTGCAGATGGCCCAGATCACCTCGTTGAGGTCGGCCACGTCCACGTCCTCGTCGACTACTACGACGATCCGTCCGAGGTACGCCCCGGCGCGGCAGGAGGCGGCGACGTGCCCGGCTTGGACCGCGTGCCCGGGATAGCGCTGGCGGATGGCCACCACGTTGAAGAGACGACAACCGCCGACGCCGTGGCACCAGGCGGCCGTGACGTCGGGCACGCCGGCCCGGCGCAACTCTCGGCGGAGGTTGGCGCTGCGTAGGTACTGGCGAAAGCGGTGCGCCTCGAAGGGCGGTTTCTCAGGTGGCACCCCGAGGATGATGGGGTCCCGGCGCCGGTAGACGTGCTGAACCTCGAAGACCGGTACGTCCTGCGCACCGGTGGCGTAGTAGCCGGTCCACTCGCCGAAAGGACCCTCGAGCCGCAGCTGATCAGGGTGGAGCACACCCTCGAGGGCGATCTCGGCCCGAGCCGGGATCGGGAGCCCGGTGGCGCGCCCAGGGATGCAGTCGATCGGCCGCCCGCGCATGCCGCCCGCCCACTCGAGCTCGTTCACCCCCGGGGCCATCTCGAGACAGCTGCCCACGAAGAGGAGCGGGTCCATACCGCACACGACGACCGCCGGAAGCGGCTCGCCGCGCTCGAACGCCTTGTCGCGGTGTATGCGACCGTGCTTGCCCGGCGAGATGTAGAGCCCGGTGTGGTTGCGGTCGTGCACCATCACCCGGTACGTGCCGACGTTGACCCAGTCCGAGTCGGGATCCCGAGTGATCACGCAGTCGCCGGTGCCGAGATAGCGGCCACCGTCTTGGGGATGCCACAACGGCACGGGGAACCGAAGGAGGTCCACCTCGTCGCCCGACGCAACCACCTCGGTCACGGGGGCGGTGTCCGGGCTGTCCTCGACCATCACCACCGGGAGCGGCTCGACGGTGTCCATCTTGTGCTCCCACACGTCCATGAGGTCTCGGACGGAGATGTCCGCGGGCAGCCCGAGCGTCACCGCCAGGCGGCGCCGTTCGCCCTGGGCGTTGACCAGGATGCGCCAGCCACGACCGAAGCCCTCGAAGTCGTCGAACAGGACGGCCGGTGCCCCGTCAGTGTGCTGGAGCATCTCGGTGATCCGCCCCACGTCCCCGTCGAGATCCACGCCCTCGAGCACCCGCAGCTCACCAAGGGCGTCGACCATCGCCAGCCAGTCCCGCAGGTCCTCGTGCGACGTGCCCTCACGCACCGCCTCGATGTCGACCGGCACCGCCAGCCCGAGGTCGCCGAGCGAGCCGACCCGGACGCCGGACAGCCCCAGGTGCTCGGGCACTGCGGCGGGATCGGTGATCACGCCCGGCTCCCGTTGTTCCCGTCGGCACCGGGACTTCCGACCGCCCCGACCCCGCCGGCGGCAGTGGCGGTAGCCGCCGCGGGGCGCGGTGCCTCGAGCCACGCGGTGGAGACCGAACCGGTTGCCACGGCGACCGAGGTTGCATACCGCCACACCTTGCGTGCATGGCGTCGGCGGTCGAAGGTGGCGAGGAACCGCTCGCACTCGTAGCGGCGAAGCGGGACGACCGTCCCGAGGGTCATTGCGCGAGCGAGCGTGTCGGCGTTCTCGACGAAGTGGACCACGTCGGTGAAGAGGGCGGGCACGTCCTCTGCCACCACCACCTCACCGTGGGAGCGCAGGAGTGCCGCATGCGCCGAGCCCAAGGTGACGGCCAGCTCAGCCCCCTGCTCGTACGTAGAGATGTGCGAAGGGTCGGGATGCACGGGCACTCCCGCCGCCCACCTGCTGGCGTGGTTCTTGACCGGCACGATGGCGGCACCCTCGACCATGCTGAAGACCGTCGTGGGGTCGTGGTGGAAGTGCGCAACCGCAGCGACATCGGGCCGGGCCAAGTACACGCCGGTATGGATCGCGAGCTCGGACGGTGGTCGGCCCTCGCCCTCGATCACGGTGCCGTCGAAACGCACACGCAAGACGGTCTCTGGGCGGAGCCCAGCTCGGGGCTCGTCGACCGGCTGGACGAGCAACTCGTCCGAGACGCCCGGGACACGGGTGCTCAGATGGCCGCTGTAGTTCAGGATCGACGCATCGACCAACATGCGCGTGGCGACTGCCAGCTCTCGTCGCAGCTCCTCCAGCACATGACCTCCTCGGAACGGCCGGCGGGTCATCCCCGCCGGGGTCGGCTCGATCAGACCTTGTAATGGTCCAGGACCTGGGGGGCGAAGAGCTCCTCGGGCTCGAGGCGCCGGGCCGCGACCCCTTGCTCGTGCGCCCATCGGGTGAACGCCTCGAGCGTGGTCCGGTTGGGCTCGACACCGTAGGGCCAGGGGTCGGGGCTGATGAGCCGGCGCATGTCCGCCACCATCTCGGGGATCCACGGCAGGGGTACCCGGCTGGCCGTCATCTCCGACAGGCGCGCAACGCTCCGGCGTTTGGCCTCTTCGAACGCCGTGAGGAGGTTGGCCGCCACCCAGGGCGCCGATTCGAGCACGTCAGCTCGAATGACCGTGATGTGCATGATCGGGAAGACGCCGGTGCGCTCGACGTACTCGCGCTCGATCGGTCGGTAGTCGGGAAACAGCCGGACGATGCCTGCCTCGCCCCGCTCGAAGCTCTCGGGTGGATGGGCGGACAGCACGGCGTCGAGATCTCCCGCATGCAGCATGTCGTCGAGGCACCGGTCCGGCACCGGGGTGAGCGAGATGCCCTCGGGCAGGCTGAGGGTCACCTTCTCGGCCCGCCCAGGAGTGTTGACGCCCGCTTGGAACCACTGCACGTCCCGCAGATCGATCCCCCACTCGTACTGGAGAAGCGCCCGGGAGTAGACCGACGCCGTCTGCGCCCACTCGGGCACGCCGATGCGCGCACCAGCGAGCTCCTTCGGGGTCGTCGGTCCGTCGGTCCGCACGTAGATCGACGAGTGTCGGCACACCCGCGACGGGAAAACCGGGATGGCGACGAGGCTGGTGTCACCACCCGCCCGCAGCGCCACGTACTTGGCAAAGGAAAGCTCGGACACGTGCCACTCGCGGTAACGGAGGAAACGGAAGAAGATCTCCTCCACCGGGAGCCGGAGGACGGTGAGGTCGACGCCTTCGACCGGCACCTCCCCCGTCTCGATGTCGAGCACGTGGTCGTAGCCGCTCATGGCCAGCGTCAGCGGGATCTTCGATGCCGTCATGTCAGCAGTCCAGCGCGAACGAGCACGCCGTCGAGGCGAGACTCGAGCTCCGGCGTGGCGGGGGCCATCGGCAATCGGTGCTCGTTGCTCTTCAGCACGCCCATCCGCCGCAGCATGTACTTGACCGGGATGGGGTTGGTGTCGAAGAAGACGGCCTTGTTGAGCTCCCACAGCTCGACGTGGATCTTTCTTGCCTCGGCCAGGTCGCCAACGTCGACAGCACGCCACAGGGCGGCCACTCGGTCCGGGACGAGGTTGCCGACGGCATTCATGAGTCCGCACGCTCCCACCGCCAGCATCGGCAAGCTCAGCTCCTCCAGGCCGACGAAGACCCGGAAGTCCGGCCCGACGCGTTGGAGCACTTCGGTGACCAAGCCGAGGTCGGTCGCGGCGTGCTTCATCCCCACCAGGTTGTCCGCCCGCCGGGCAATCGCCTCGATGGTCCCTACCTCGAGCGTCACGGCTGCCCGTCCAGGGATGTGGTAGATGAGAACCGGCACGTCGACAGCGCCGGCCACCTGGGAGAAGTACTCTTCGAGCCCCCGTTGCGGCGGCCGGGCGTAGTACGGGGTCACCACCAGGACCGCGTCGGCGCCGGCGTCGACGGCCCGTCGCGACAGCTCGAGGGTGGCGCCCAGCGACTCGGTGCCCGTGGCGGCCACGACCGGGACTCGACCTGCAGCAGCCGTCACCGCGGCGCGCACCAGCTCCGCCCGCTCGTCGACCGTGAGCATGCTCGGCTCGCCGCTCGTGCCCGTGACCACCACGCCCTGCGAGCCGTTTGCTGCCTGACGGTCAACGATCGCCTCGTAGGTGGCCAGGTCGACCGCACCGTCTGTGAAGGGCGTGACCACCGGCGTGTAGGAGCCGACCAGCGCGCCCGGCGCGAGGTGCTGCACTACTCGCCATCCCTGTTCGTCTCGAAACCGCGCTGGGACCCAAGGAGACGCGGCGGGTTCTTCAGGTCCTCCTGCCACATGAGCGAGTCGTTGGAGATGTGGAACGGGCTGTCCTGGATGGTCAGCTCGTACACCGGCTCGTCGTTGGAGGCGTGATTGTGGATCGACCAGCCGGGTGCCGTGAGCATGAGGTCGCCCGCACCCCACTCGTAGCGCCGGCCCGCCACCCGGCTCCAGCCGCTACCGGCAAAGAAGTAGTTGATCGCCGCCGACGCGTGCCGGTGCGGGCGGTCGACGATGCCCGGCGGCCGGATGGTGATGGTGGCGAAGAAGCTGTTGGTCGTCCCATTGGCCCGCCCGGTCGCCGGGTTGTAGAGGAGGTACAGACGCCGGCCGCGGTACTTGGGGCCGAGGGCGGTCAGCTTGTCCAGCTCGCGCTTCACCTCGGCCCACGGCCAGTGGATCGGGTGCTGTTCGATCACCTCGGGGTTTATGAGCCGCTCGTAGGACATGAGCAGCGGTCCACCCTCGCGCATGGCAAAGACGTGGGCGATGGGGTGCTCGCCAATGTCATCGGAGCCCTGGTTCCATCCAGCCGGCTCCTCGGGCGGGTGCTCATCGACGAAATGCACCCGGATCTTTTCGAGCACTGGGGCGTTCGAGTACACGAGCCGCACGTGGCGTTCGGAGGTGTCGTTCTCGTGGAAGTACGTGGTGAGCGAGGGCATGCACCAGACGTCGTACTGCTGGAAAGAGATCTTCTCGCCCCCGACGGCAGTGAAGCCAGCTCCCTCGATGCAAAAACCAACCTGTGACGAGTTGTGCCGAACCGGTGACGTCCGCTCCCCCGGAAGGAGCACCTCGAGGCTCACCCGGATCCCGGGTGCCAGCCCGAGCCCGGGCTCGTCAGAGAGCGGGTGAACGATCCATGATGCCCGCCGTCCGTCAGCCGGACGCGGGAGCGACGACAGCCGCTCGACCTCCTGGGCGATCTCCGCCTTTCGGATGATGACCGGTGGCCACGCCCCCTCCTCGACCGCCGGGTAGCTGACGTTCGAGCGGTCGACGAACCGGGCGCGCAGTGGCACCGGGTTGCCGTCGCCCTCCTGCCCACCGGCGGCGGCCGCATCGTCGGCTACCTGATGCCGCAGCTGATCCGTCATGCTCTCATCGGCCCTTCTCCTTGTTCGTTCCTGGGTTCGTTCCTGGTTCTTGCGCACCGTGGCGGTCTTGCGCACCGTGGCGGTCTTGCGCACGCCAACGCCGGGGGTCCCGCTGCTTCACGTTCACGGCGTCGGCTGCACCGGTCGCAACGCGACCGGTGCGCGGCCTCGGCGGGGCACGCTGGCCGACGGCGATCTGCCTTCCAAGCGCTCGAGGACGGCGAGCGCGAGCGCGACGTCCTCGATCCCCGAACCCATCCCTTTGAACAGGGTCACGTCGCCGGGTCGTCGACCTCCGAGACCCTCGCTCACCACCTGACCCAGGGTGCGCACGGAAGCCCACGATGCGTCGTCGTCGCCGTAGTGCTCGCGCAGCTCGCTCGACAAGGCGCGGACCTGGGGAAGGCTGTCGGTGACCACGGCGGCACATCGGCCGAGGATCGCCGACTCGAGCTCTCGGCGCCGAAGGTCGATGGCGCCGACGGCGTTGACGTGCATTCCAGGCTCGACCATCGCCTCCGTCAGGACCGGCTCGGTCGCCCGGGTGACGAGGGTGACCACGTCGGCACCGCCGACGGCTTCCTCAGCGGACCCCGTCGGATGGCAGGCGACGCCGAGCTCGTTCTCCACCCGCCGTGCGAGATCTTCGCGGTGCGCGGGCGTGGGGCTGTAGGCGCGCACCTCTCGCAGCGCCCGCACCTGCGCGACGGCCGCCACCTGGGGCAGCGCCTGCCTTCCGGTGCCGACCACGGCCATCACGGAGGCGTCAGCGCGAGCCAGCAGGTCGGTGGCGAGGGCGGCAGTTCCCGAGGTGCGCAGCTGTCCGAGCGCGAACGCCTCGATGACCGCGGTCACCGCTCCATTGCGCACGTCGAAGAGGACGAGGACCGGGTCGGCACCGCCCGGGGTATGGGTCCACACTTTGGTCCCGGCGTAGCCGGCAGCCGGAAATGCAGCCCCAAGAGCGTGCAGGGTGGCGTGGTTGCCATAGCCGAGGAGGGTCTTGTCCAGTGCGGTGGCGGTGCCGGCGCCTTCCTGGGCGAAGCCGGCGCGCAGGGCCTCGAGGGCGACGCCGGGATCGAGGACCGAGACGACGTCATGCTCCGAGATCCACTGCGTCACGTCCATGGGCGGTCCTCCCTGTCCGTCGGTCCATGCTGCTCAGCACGGGAGGGCGACGAACAGAAACAGTTTCTTCGCAATCAGGCTACGAGTTGTCCCTTCGCGTGTCAAGCTTGCATTCGGAGCAACGGGCGGTGATCAGCGACGCAAAGGGGAACGCGACCAGACCATCAGGGAACCAGCGCCTCGACCGAAGCCCGGACGTCGAGAAGGTGGGCCACCAGGTCGTCCCATGGCTCCTTTGGTGCGCGCACCAGCGGCATGGAGACGCTGATGGACACCACTGGCCGCCCGTCCCGCTGACGCACCGCGGCGCTGACCGACCCCACTCCCGGCTCGCTCTCCCCCAAGTTGCGGGCGTAACCGGTGCGCCGCACTTCTTGGAGCTCGCTCATGAGCGCAGCGCGCGAGGTGATGGACTGGTCGGTCAGGGCCGGGAGCTTCGGCGACGGGTAGAGGCCGCGCAGGAAGTCGTCGCTCTCGCAAGCCAGCCAGGCCTTCCCGATCGACGTGCAGTGCGCCCACATCCGAGTGCCCACGCGCGAGGCGACACGTAGAGCGTTCGGGCTCTCGGCGCAGGCGATGAAGAGCATCTCATTGCCCTGGAGAATGGCTGCGTGGGCCGTCTCCCCCGTCTCGTCCCGCAACCGCTCGAGGAACAGGAGAACGAGATTGCGCACCTCCATTCCCCGGACGGCCAACAGCCCGACCCGCAGCAGCGCCGGACCGGCCCGGTACACCTTGCTCTCGGGGTCCTGCACCACGAAGTCGTGGTGGACGAGCATGGCGAGCAGTCGGTGGGCCGTGGAGACCGCCGTCCCCAGGCTCGACGCCGCCTCCGAGACGCGGATCTGCTTTCGCTCGGTGACCATGAGCAGGAGGCGAAGTACGTTGTCGACGGACTCGATGGGGTAGCCCGGCGATCGTGGCGCCACCGCACCGTCCGCCCGTCCACTGCTCGCCATCGGCTCATCGTAGCCAATACCTGGTGAGACACCGTTCGACGGGTGACTCGCTCGGGCGGCTGACAGGCGGCCATACCCCGCGAGCAGCCGAGCAGGCACTCCGTGAGCAGCTCCTCATCATGGAAACTTCTTCCGCTGCTCCTGCGGGAGGCCTCTCAGTCGTTCCAGTCGTTGTCCCAGTCGTTGTCGTTGGCCCCGGTCGTTGTCGTTGGCCCTGTCC
>JAJZMN010000076.1 GCA_021850345.1 Actinomycetes bacterium
GACACGCGATGAAGCAGAAGCGGTTCAAGAACCCGTTGGCCGCTTCGACGGCGCTCGTGTGGTGGGCGCGCTCTGCGCAGGTGATGTGGCCGATGACACGGATGTGGGCCGCCGTGGCCCGAGAGGAAGCCCATCGCCAGTCACGCGCGGTGTCCACCAGCACCCACGCCAACGACGACCAGGCGTTCGTGGACTCAGTGTCGGACTGGCCCGACGAGTGAACCGCGGCGACATCTGGACCGTGGCCGGCGGCACCGGGTACGCGGGCAAGCCCCGTCCGGCGATCATCGTGCAGGACGACCGGTTCGACACGGACTCCGTCACGGTCTGCCCCTGCACCACCGACCCAATCGACGCCCCGTTGTTCCGGCTCGCCATCGTACCGACCGAGACCACCGGCGTGCACGAACCCTGCCGCATCATGGTCGACAAGATCACGACCGTGCACCGCTCGAAACTCGGCCGACGGATCGGGGCGCTCGACGACACCGACCTGGTCCGCTTGAACCGTGCCATCGTGACGTTCCTCGGCATCGCCAGCAGCAACTGACCCCTAGGCGCCACCGCGGCCACGCCCAGCGTGCTGAGCGAGCCACTCCCCGCGAACGCACCCGATATCGGTTCGTGCAGGTTGAACTTGTGGACCGTGCGGCTTGCGAATCGGGGGGGCGGTGTGGACGGGGATGGGGAGAGATTCCACCACCACCCCCCTGGGTTATCGGTCTGCCAAGAGTCTCGTGCCCCTGTCCGTCCTTGCGGACAGGGGCTGCGCAGCGGTTCGCTCAGATCGAGCGGGCGAGCACGTCGCGGAGGAACTCGGTCGCTTCGGCCTCGCTGCGGGTCCGGCGCATGTCGGGTAGCTCGGCCAGCAGCTTCTTGCCGTAGCCTGCATCGACGAGGCGCGGGTCGGTCACCATCACCACGCCGGCGTCCCGGCTGGACCGCAAGAGCCGCCCGACCGCCTGGTTGAGCGCGACAGCAGTTGCGGCCAGGTCCACGCCGGCGAAACCGGCGCCCCCCCGTGCCCGCTTGGCGACGAGCAGCGGGTCGTCGGGGACCGGAAACGGCAGTCGGTCGACGACGAGGAGCGAGAGCGTCGCTCCCGGCGCGTCCACGCCGGTGAAAAAACCCCGGGTGGCGACCAGCACCGACGCCTCGTCGTCGACGAACTGACGGAGCAGCTCGCCCCGTGTGCCCTCGCCCTGGACGAGCACCCGGTGCCCCCCGCCCACCCGCAACACCGCCGCGAGGCGCCGCAGCATCCGCGCCGAGGTGGCGAGCACGAGGCTACGCCCCTCGGCCACGCCCACCATCGTCTCGATCCGCGCGCAGGCGGCGTCCTCCCACACCTTGCCTTCCCGGGGAGCCGGAAGCTCGGGAACATAGAGAAGCGCTTGGCGCCGCCAGTCCCATGGGCTCCCCAGGCGCATGAAGGCCTGCGCACCGAGCCCGAGGCGCCGGGCCAGGACCGACGTGGCATCCGCCGAGCACAAGACCACCGGCAGGCGGCCCCAGAGGCGCTTCGACAAGATGCGGTCGAGGTCGGTGGGGACGGCCCGGACCACCCGGTCGCCCGCTCCCGACACCGACACGTAGCGCACGACTCCGGCGCCGGTGGGGTGGGCGCAGCGGATCGCGTCGTCGCGCAGGCGCCCGGTGACCCGAGCGACGCGCGCTGCGCCCTTGGGGGCATCTCCCGCAGCGACCGCCCCTGTCGCGTCGTCGGCGACCAGACCGGCCGCCGCCGACAGCCCGACCAGCGATCCGACCAGCGGGTTGGCCCGGCCGTCTTCGCCGAACCGCAGCGCCGCGTCGGTCGCGAGCACGTCGGTGAACCGCTCCGCTGCCCGCCCGAGCGCCTCGAGGGAACGGGGCGAGCACACGCCGCAGCGCCGTGCGGATGCGACGAGGCGCGACGCCCTCGCCGGCCCGACCGCCATCCCGAAGGTCTCCTCGAGGTCGGACTCGAGCTCGTGGCACTCGTCCATGACGAGCGCCTCGTGGGGCGGAAGGACACCCCGACCGACCAAGAGGTGTGCGCTGTAGAGCCGCGAGGTCGCCAGCACGAGCTGGGACGAAGCGGCGCGCCCGGGCCGCCTCCGCGAAGCACCCTCCACCCCGCTCGCACCGCCGTGCGCCTGGGCACTCGGTCCCGGGCACCGAGCACCGCCCCCATACCCCAGCGTCCACCTCGCCGGCCAGCTCGGCTCGCTCGCCGGTGCCAGTGATGCGCGCCCAGGCGGCCACCCGGTCGAGCCTGGGGTCCACCTCGCCGGTCCGTGCGGCCTCCCCCGGGGCCTCGTCGAGCGCGGCGAGACAGACGTAGGACTGGCGACCCTTTATGACGCTCCACGTGAGATGGCCCCCGACCACGGCGCGGACGAGCGGGAGGTCCTTGGTCGCGAGCTGGTGCTGGAGGGTATGGGTAGCGGTGGTGATGACGCCGCGGAGCCCCGACAGGGCCAATGGCAGGGCCGTCGCGAGGGACTTGCCGGTCCCGGTCGGGGCCTGGACCATGATCGCCCCGCCCTGGGTCAGGACATCGGCCACTGCCAGGGCCATCTCTTCTTGGGCGGGCCGCGCCTCGCCTCCGCCGTTGAGGAGCGCCCGGGCGCGGCGCAACGCGGCGACCGTCGCCGCGGCGAGCTCGTCGGAACCCAACACCGCGGCGCCCGGTTGGCCGAGGGGGACCGCGGAGCGCACGTCGCTGGGGAGCGCCGCTTCCTCCGAGCACTCCCGTCGTCGGCCCGAGCAGCCGAAAGGGTGGGTGGAGCCGCCGGCGGACCGAGAGCCGGGAAAGGAATCCGATGATCGCAGAGACACTCAGCCGGGGGCGAGCCGAATGGTCGCTGCGCCGCGTCCGCCGTTCGGTTGAAGCGGGCACACCCAACGCGCCGGGGCGCAGCGCCTGGATCGAGCACCGGCGCCGTGCGCTCACCGGCGCCCTCGTCGCACCCGCCGACCGCCGGCGACAAGCCCGCACCGCATGGGCGTTCCTCGCTGCGGCGGTGGCAGGAGTGATCGCTGGGGTGTACATCACGCCGGCGATCGGTTCGCTGGCGGCGCTCGTTGCCGCCACCGGCTCGCTGGCAGCGCTCACCCGCTCCCGGACCGAGCCCGGCACAGTCGCGTGGTGGCGGGACCGCACCATCGCCTGCTGGGAGACGGCCGCAGCGCTCGGCCCGCTCGAGGCGCTCGGGTGGACCGTGCTCCACGACCGGGCGGTCCCGGGAACCGACACCGTCGTTGACCACCTCCTGATCGGCCCGAGCGGGATATGGGCGCTCTCCTCCGAGCGGACCTATGGCTCCCTGCGCAAAGTCGACGGTCGGTGGTGGTACACGAGATCGTTCGGCCACCTCGTCGAAGAGGTCGGCTCGCAGGCCGCAGCGCTCGCAGGCCGCCACGTCGCCGACACCCTGGGTGACGTTGCCCGTGACGCCGGGCTCAATAGCGTGCACCGGGTCTTGGCCGTGTGGGGCGCCGGCGTGCCCGACGAGGGCCTCATCTCAGATGGGGTCTTCGTCGTCGCCGGTGACCGTCTGGCCACCATGATCGCGTCGTTCGCGCCCGTAGCGTCGCCCGAAGCGCTCGGTCCAGTCGTCGCCGCAGCGCACGAGCGGCTCCCGCAGGTCTTCACCGACCACGTGCCCGGCTCAGGCGCCCTGTCGCCGCCCTGAGAGACGAGAGAGACGCCGAGTGTGACCTCGGAGCGTTGGGTGAGAGGGGCGGCCTGCACCGTTCTTCCGAGCCCGTCGGCATTCGTGGTCGGACCCGTCCGGAGGCCGAGAGTCGATCAGCGGGGTGGCCGGTTGGCCAGCAGCAACGCGAAACCGCCACCGGCGAGGGGCTCGAGCGTGAGCAAGTGGTGCTCGTCGGAGGCGAGGAGGCCGACTCGTGACCGGGTTCCGGCGCGCCTACTTGCGCCGGCTCACTTTGTCGCGATCCACCCGGCGCGCGGGCCGGAGTAGCCGAAGTGCGTGTTGCAGGGACCCGGCACCGTCTCGTGGCTCAGGCCCAAGGGGGGTCTTGAGGAAGGTGCTCCCATGTTGCTGGCAACGGGGGTGGTCGCTTAGGACTGGCAAGCGACAACCCCGCCCCCGAGCCGGTCTCTTCTGGCTCTTCTGGCGGAAAGGTGGTCGGGTACGTAACGTCGGGCGCATACGGGCACCGGGTCGGCCGTTCGCTCGCGAGCGCCTCGGACCCCGACCGATCGACTCTGTCACCGATCGACCCCGTCCCCCGCCACCTCCGTCGCACTTCGAGCCGGCGACCCGAACCTGTAGATCCGGCTTGGGCTCACCGATGGGCTCCCCGGCGGTTCAGGTGGTCACCGGCGTCGACGCCGATCCACGGAGCCTCTTCGCCCTGTCAGTGCGCGGTCCACCCGCCGTCGATGACGAAGGAGGCCCCGGTGACGAACCCGGAGTCGGGGCCGCACAGGAACCCGACCATGGCCGCCACCTCCTCCGGCTCGACCAGACGCTTGATGGCCGATTCCTCCAAGAGGACGCGTGCAACCACCGCCTCCTGGTCGACGCCGTGCACGCGGGCCTGCGCCGCGATCTGGCCCTCGACGAGCGAGGTCCGCACGTAGCCGGGACAGACCGTGTTGGACGTCACCCCATAAGCCGCCCCCTCGAGCGCGACGACCTTGGAGAGCCCCTCCAGGCCGTGCTTCGCTGCGACATACGCCGACTTGAACGGGGACGCGCGCAGGCCATGGACGCTCGAGATGTTGACGATCCGCCCCCACCCGCTCTCGTACATATGCGGCAACACGGCCCGGCAGAGCAGGAACGGTGCCTCCAGCATCACGGCGACGATCGTCCGGAACATCTCAGGCGAAAATGTCGGCACTGGAGCCACGTGCTGGATCCCAGCGTTGTTGACCAGGATGTCGACAGCGGTCTCCGCCCTCTCGAGCGCGCCGAGATCGGCCAGGTCGACCACCCACGCCTCGCCGCCCAGGGCCCCAGCGACGGTCACCGCACCCTCGGCATCCCGGTCAGCGACGATCACGCCGGCACCCAGGTCGTGGAGGCGCTGCGCGCAGGCCCGGCCGATCCCGCGCGCAGCGCCCGTGATCAGCGCCCGACGGCCCTCGAGCGGCAACGAGCCCTCCCGGACGGATCCCATCGCGGCAGGACCCGCTCGTGCCCCCTGCAGCCGTGTGCCAACCTTCACGACCCCTTCTCCTCCAGCTCGGTCTCGTTCTTCGCGTCCTTCTCGGCTGGCCGCGCGTCCCCTGCCTGCCGGGCGAACACACCAGTGAGGTGCCGCTTGTCGACCTTGCCACTCGCGAGCAGAGGAAGCTCGTCCATCACGACCACCCGGCGCGGCACCTTGAAGCCGGCGACGCGCTCCCGGCAGTAGGCGATCACCTCCTGCTCGTTCAGACCCGCTCCTGGCTGGAGCTGGACGAACGCGACGCCCACTTCACCCCATCTGCGGTCCGCGACCCCGATGACGGCTGCGTCACTGATCTTCGGGTGCTCTCGCAGCGTTGCCTCCACCTCGGCGGGGTACACGTTCTCTCCGCCCGAGACGAAGAGATCCTTCACCCGACCGCAGATCCGATAGAAACCCTCGGCGTCGCGTTGGGCCAGGTCTCCGGTCTTGAGCCAGTCTCCGCTCATGGTGGCTGCGGTAGCCTCTGCGTCCCGCCAGTACCCGCTGAACACGTTGGGCCCCGACACCCAGAGCTCGCCGACGCCCTCGGTGTCGACCAGGTGCCCATCGCGATCGTGGAGACTCACGTCGACGTGGCCGTAGGGCCGGCCGACGGAACCCGGATGCGCCAGGGAGTCGCGGGCGGCGAGGCAGAGCACGTTGGGCGACGCCTCCGTGAGGCCGTAGCCCTGGAAAACCGCGACACCTCGACGGCTCCAGGCCTCGACGACGTCGAGCGACGTCGCGGCACCCCCGACCACGACCCGCCGGAGGCTCGACAGGTCGGCGCGCGCGAACCCCGACTGTTCCGCCAGCATCAGGTAGGTCGTCGGGACTCCCATCATCGTGGTGACCTCTCGACGCCCGATCAGGTCGAGGACTCGGTCAGGCTCGAAGGAGGGCTCGAGGACAACGGTCGCGCCCTTCCACAAGGCCTGGAGCGGCTGGACGTTCCACCCGCCGACGTGGTGCTGGGGGAGCACCTGGAGGACCACGTCGTCTGCCCCGAGAGGCACGGTGCCGTCCAGGCTGAGATTGGTCCAGAAGCAGTTCCGGTGACTGAGCACCGCGCCCTTCGAGCGCCCCGTCGTCCCTGACGTGAACACCACAAGCAGCGGGTCTTCGTCGCACACACCTGCCGCCACCGTCTCCACGCGGCCGAAGCTCCCCTTTCCCGCCGCACCAGCCCGCGCGCCGGCCACGAGATCGCCCGGCGAACAGACCCTTGGCGCAACGCCGCTCGCACGTACAGCGTCGGCTGCTGCGTCTGCGTACCCGGTGCTCGCCATCACCAGTGACGGGGTAATGGCGTCGAGCTGAGCCGCGAGCTCGCCAACCGCGAGGCGTCGGTTGAGCGGTGCGAGTGCCATCCGGCTCAATGAACACGCGAAGAAGAGCACCACCTCGAACGCGTCGTTCTCGCTCACCGTGGCGATCCGGTCTCCCGGGGAATGGCCCAGCTCGAGCAGGTGCGCGGCAAGAGCGACGGCGCTGCGCCCCAGCTCGCCGTAGCTGATCCGTTCGCGGCGCCCCTCGAGCGCGGTAGCGTCCGGGTCGCTGCGGGCGCGATCCATCAGCCAGCGTGCGGGGGTGTGGAGCGCGGTCGTCGGTCGCACGCTCAGCACGCCGGCATCACCGCTCCCACGACGTCGGCGCCCGCGAGCATTCCCCTGCCCGGCCACTCCTCGGCGCAGAACTCCGCCGTCGCGTTCGCGACGAGCTCGGGGTGCTCCCAGAAGCAGAGGTGACCCGCGGGAGAAAGGTAGAGCGCTCGTGCCCGGGGCATGGCGAAGGCCAAGCGCATCGTGTTCATCGGGTCGATGACGGTGTCGGCGAGCCCGGCCACGGCCAGGGTTGGGGCCTCGACGTGCGCGAGCGGTATGCTCAGCGAGAACGAGGCGCTGGCCGCCGCTTGGGCTCGCCATGCCTCGGCTTCCTGGGGCTGCTCCTCACGCAGTGCCAGCAGCCGGTCGACCAGGTCAGGGCGGCCGGCCACCGTCTCGGGTGCGAGCGCACCTTCGATGAGACGGCGCGGTGAAGGCAGCGTGCGGCGGCGGTCACGCTGGAGCAGCGCCGTGGTCCGTTCTGGCAACGGGGCGCCCTGTCGATCCCCGGGCGTCGCTGAGATGAGGACCAGGCGACGCACCAGGTCTGGTGCGTCGCCGACGAGCTGCAGGGCGACCATGCCGCCCAAGCTGGCCCCTACGAGGTCGCAGCGGTCGATGGCGAGGTGGTCGACCACGGCGAGCACGTCGTCGGCGAGGTCCTCGACCCGGTAGGGGCCAGCGGGACGGTCGCTCTCCCCGATACCCCGGTTGTCGATCAACACCAGCCGGTGTCGCGTAGCGAGCAGGTCGGCGAACGGTCCCCAGCCGAGCCGGCCGTAGCCGAGCCCGTGGACAAGGACCATCCACGGCCCGCTGTCTCCGCGTAGCTCATAGGCAATGGAGACGTCGCCGTTGATCGCACGCTGGACCCCCTTGGGCACGCCGCGATGGCGGGCACGCTTCGCTCCGCTCACCGCCCTGACGCCTCGGCGGTCTCGACGAATGGCTCGAGCACGTCGACGAAGTGCGCCTCGTCCTCGAGATGCGGCGAGTGCCCGCAGCCCTCGAACACCGCCTCGACGACGGTCCCGCCCTGCTCCTCGCCCCGGTGCAAGATCGCCCGCGTCTGCGAGATCATCGGCTGGGCAGGGAAGACCTCGTCGCCTGGCCAGCCGGGGACCACCCCCAGCGCCCCGAGGTGGCCCAAGTCGAGCATGGATTGGTCCGACACGATGAGGTCCTCGGTCCCGTGCACCCAGAGCACGGGCCGCGCGGCCGCGACGTCGGCGAACAAGGACAAGTTGCAGTAGAGAGGCGACATGGTGTTGGCGACGCCACGCAGGCCCGGAGCAACGCCAGGCCAATGCTCGCTCGAACGCTGATCTCCGGGGTAGTGGTCGTCGCCGACGGCGGCGAGGAGGATCTCGTCGACGAAGAGGTCCTCGATCGCCGCAGGCAGCTTCGATCCCGGTCCGAGGTACAAGGACCGCAGGACCGAGCGGGGTGAGAAGTCGCTCTCCGCCGTGCGGTCCTTCTCCTCGAGCCGCTGCACCAGATGCGCTGCCACCGTGCCGGCACCCGTCCCCGCTCCGTCATCGTGGCACAAGGAGCCCTCGACCCCCTTCGTACCGCCGAAGCCGAACGGCGAGACGGGTGCGAGCAACGTCACCGAGACCACCCTGTCGGGGTGGGCGATCGCGTAGGCCATGGCCACCCCACCGCCCATGGACCATCCGGCCAGGTGCACCCGGCGGCCGGCGGGGACGAGCGCCGGATCGCCGAGCACCCGTTCGACGTCGTCGACGAAGTCGCCGAGCCCTCGGGTGGCGTCCACCGCCACCGCGTCCGAGCGTCCGAAGCCCCGCAGATCAGGAGCCACGAGGTGCCACGAGGTCGGGAGAGAGCAGAAGAGCGGCTCGAAGAACCGGGCGCTGCTCAGGTTGCCGTGGATGAAGCACACCACCGGCCCCTCGCCCTCTACGCGGCGAACGAGGCTGTGGAGACGTGCGCCCGCAGATCCCAAGAACGCGGGGTCGGCGATCGCCGAGGACGGGCTACGCCCGGTGTCGCCCGCCGTCGTTCGTTCGACGATGGGGTCAGGCAGGGGCATCAACTCCTCCTCTTCCGATCGGTGCGGGCGCTGGGACCCGTTCGAGTGACGCGGGCCGAGCGGAGCGAAGGATCGGACGTGGGGTCGGGTGAGAGATCGGACGTGCCGAGCATGCGTCCGATGATCACCACCAGCTGATCGAAGACGTCCTGAGGCATCGAGCGGCAGTCATCCCACAGGATCCACTTCATGCCGGTCATCTCGCCCACGGCGATCAGCGCCCACGCGAGCACGGTCGGATCGCTTCGAGCCACCTCTCCCGACGCCATCGCTTTCTCGAGGTGCGGGATGTAGCCCGAGATGATCCGCTCGTAGTGGCGGTGATGGATCTCGGGCGAGACGAACTCGGCCTGCCGGATGAGCCGGTAAAGCGAAGGATGCTCGGCGGTGAACGCGAAGAAGGCGGCGAAGCCTCGGCGTTCGGCCTCCAACCGGCTCGGGGCTCCCTCTGAGGCCTGGGCCATCGCTTGGCGCACGCGATGATTGAGATCGAGGACGACTTCATCGAACACCTGCTGCTTCGACGAGAAGTAGATGTAGAACGTCCCCTGGGCGACTCCGGCCACCTCGGTGATCCGCACGATGGAGGCATCGTGGAAGCCGAGCTGAGCGAAGACCGACTCGGCCGCGTCCAGGATGCGCCGGCGGGTCCGCTCGCCACGTCCGGTGCTCCGGGGAACGCGGTCGTGGGTGTCCGGCGGCGCGCCGGCGCGCGGGCTCGAGGGTTCGGGAACGATGTCGGGCTGGGGACCGGTCAATGGGTTCCTCCGAGGTAGGTGGACTCGAGCACCTCGTGATGCTCGAGGACGTCGGCTGCCGTGCCCCACATTGCCTGCTCGCCGTGGCGGAGCACCAGGGCTCGGTCGGCGACCCTGAGGGCGAGATCGGCATGCTGCTCGACGAGCACCACAGCGGTGCGACGCCCCTCCGCCACGTCGCGCACCGCCCCGAACAGGCGCTCCACCGCCTGAGGTGCCAGGCCGGCGCTCATCTCGTCGACAAGGAGCACGGGCGGCTCGAGGACCAGGACGCGGGCGAGTGCGAGCATCTGCTGTTCGCCTCCAGACAAGAGCCCGGCGGTCCGGCCGAGCAGTGGACCCAGGGCAGGGAACAGCTCGATCGCTGCATCGACGGATGCACCGGCGCGCCGAGGCAGCAGGCGAAGGTTCTCTACAACCGTGAGCCGCCGCACGATGCCGCGATCTTGGGGGACGAGAGCCAGCCCCTTTCGAGCGCGCGCGTGTGCAGGCTGCCCCGTGACATCTTTGCCGCGAAGCCTCACCGTCCCGGCCATGACGCCCAGCACGCCGGCGATCGCGTTGAGCAGGGTGGACTTTCCGGCGCCGTTGGATCCCAAGACGGCCACGACGGCGCCTGCGTCGGCCGAGAACGAGATGCCGCGGACCACCGGAACCCCTCGGTACCCAGCCGTCAGCGACTCGACGGAGAGGACCGTCATCGCCCACCGGACCCGTGGGCGGCAGATGGCATCACCTGGTATCTGTTCGACGGCGGTTCGGCACCGTGGCCGAGGTAGGCGCGGCGGACACCCGCGTCGACCTGGACGGTGGCAGCGTCCCCGGCAGCGATGAGGCCGCCCATGTGCAGCACGAGCACCTGGTGCGACACCCCGAAGACGAGGTCCATATCGTGCTCCACGAGGAGGACCGCGACCCCTTCGTCGGCGATCTCTCGTAGTCGCCGGCCAAGGAGCTGGCTCTCGTCGTCGTCGAGGCCGGCGGCCGGCTCGTCCAAGAGCAGGACGCTCGGCCCGGTGGCGAGCGCGCGCCCGACAGCGACCAACTTCTGCTGTCCGAGCGACAGCGACGCCGTGGGCCGATCGGCGACCTCGCGAAGGTCCAACAGATCGAGTGCCCGCTCCACAGGGCCGCCGTGGTCCCTGAGTGCCCGAGAGAACCAATGCGCGCCGCTGCGTCGTCTCGGCCAGCGTGCCGCCACCGTGAGGTCCTCGGCCACAGAGAGGTCGCCGAAGGTCGTCGGGGCTTGCCACGTCCGCACGACGCCGCAGTGGACCAGCTGGGCCGGAGCCGTACCGAGCACCTCCTCGTCGCCGAGCCACACCGAGCCGCGCGCCGGCACGAACCCGGTCAGCGCATCGAGAATGGAGGTCTTCCCTGCGCCATTGGGCCCGATGAGCGCGGTCACCTCTCCGGCGCCGAGTGCGAAGGACACTCCGTCAACGACCACGGTCGCGCCGTAGGAGATCCGCAGGTCTTGCACACTGAGCGCAGCCGCGCCACGCTCGGCCGGGATCGCGCTGGGCGCGCTGGGCGCGCTGGGCGCGCTGGGCGCGCTGGGCGCGCTGGGCGCGCTGGGCGCGCTGGGCGCGCTGGGCGCGTGAGGGAGCTTCGCCGGCGCATGCGCCCTCGCAGACGCGCTCACCCGCTGTCCCTCATACCGCCGTGCCGGAGGAGGCATGCATGGCTGCACCACATCATCGCCACGCAGGTCGTCAAGGCGAGAAGTGTCGGCCGCCGTACGAACCCGAGCGCCGCTCGGTCGCATTCGTGCAAGCACATCTCGCACGGTGCCCGTCATGCCGCTCGGGTACGCGATGGCGGCAGCGACAAGTGCGGCTCCGCTCACGACGAGGTAGTAGGGGCCGAGGTTGTTGACGTACCGATTAAGGATCACGTACAAGATCCCCGCCGGAGCGAGCACGCCGGCGACCGCTCCCCCCGTGACCGAGGTGATGCCCCCGAGATAGGCGAAGGCCAGGAACGGCAGTCCCGCGGCGAGCGCGTCGAACGAGCTCGCCGAGAACTGCCCCGTGCTGTAGGTGAGCAGCGCTCCGCCGAGGCCTGCAATGAACGAGGCCAGTGCGTAGGCACCCAGCTTGGCACCGGTCACACCGATGCCGACTGAGGCCGCCGCTTGCTCGTTCGCCCGCACTGCGAGCAGCCGGAGCCCGGACCTGCTGCGCGCGAGAAAGAGGACAGCTCCTGCCACCGTCACGAAGATCACCACGACGAGCACGCCGAATGACACCCGGGCCACGTCGTTGCCGGCCCGGACTGCAAGGTCCAGTCCCAACAAGCGCGGGGACTGCACAGACAGCCCGTCCGGCGGGTCGAAAGCCGAGTTGGCGAACAGGAACTGCTCGACGGTGACAGCGAACGCGAGGGTGACGATCGCAAGCTGCATGCCGCGGACGCGCAGAGCCGGAATGGCGACCACGAGTCCACAGGC
>JAJZMN010000232.1 GCA_021850345.1 Actinomycetes bacterium
GGACGGCGGCGCGGTCGTCGTCGTCGTGGACGGCGGCGCGGTCGTCGTCGTCGTGGACGGCGGCGCGGTCGTCGTCGTCGTGGGCGATGTGGTCGTCGTCGTGGGCGATGTGGTCGTCGTCGTGGGCGATGTGGTCGTCGTCGTCGTGGACGGCGGCGCGGCGGTCGTTGGCGGGGTGGTGGTCGACTTGTGGCCCGACTTCTTGGTCGTCTTCGTCGGCAAGGTGACCGTGGGCTGCCGGGTCGGGGTAGGGAGCCTCAGGTTCGACGCGGGCGGGTGCACGGCGAGGTAATTGAAGATGTTCGCCACCGCCGGGGCAGCACCTTGGTCTCCGTAGCCACCCTGGGCGACCGCCGCGACGACCACGTACTGGGTCGCTTGTCCCACAGGCCCGAACCCCACGAAGAGCGCGTTCGGCCGCCGGATGCGTGTTGTGGCCGTTGTCGCGCTCCCCGTCTTCCCGGCGATGATGTATGTGGCGGGCACGTGAGAGTACTGCTGGAAGATCGCGTACGCGGTGCCCTTGGGGTTGTGCGTGACCCCTTCGAAGCCCTGAAGCATCGCCGTGTAGTTCGACGGGCTGATCGTCACGTGACCGGTCACCTTCGGCGCGATGCGCTCGACCATCTTTCCCTTCGGCGTCACGACCGCGCCTACGACCTGCGGCTGGTGTCGCACGCCGCCGTCGGCAAAGGTGGCGTAGGCGTCAGCCAGCTCGATCGGCGTGATGACGGTCCCCCCCTGACCGAACGCCATCTCGATGTTTGTGCCCGGGTACCACGCCGTTGTCGGGAACGCCTTCGGTGCCTGCTTGTGCAGCGCCTCGCGCACCGGCTGGCTGTCCACCCGACCAGTGACCTCGTTCGGCAGGTCTATGCCGGTCGACACACCGAGACCGTACTTGTGTGCCTCGTCCTGGATGGCTGTGTTACCGAACTGATGACGGTCGAGCCAGAAGTGGAGACCCAGTGTGTAGAAGAAGAAGTCGTCGGACTCGGTGAGCGCGAGCCTGATTGTGATGTAGCCGGCGTCGCTCGCTGTGGCGTCGTGCAACACGCAGTGCGGACCGGTGCATGTCGGATCGCCGTGTGTGCGGACGTTGAAGACGCCCGTGTCGTGGATGATCGTTGTCGGGGTGATGAGGCCGTCTTGGAGGGCCGCGGTGGCGGTCGCCAGCTTGAACGTCGATCCCGGCGTATAAAGGCCCTGGATCGCATAGTTGTTCAGCGGGCAACCACCTGTCGACAGTGTGCACCCCGCGCTCAGCGCGTTGTAGTTGGCCGTCGTGATGCCGCCGACCCACTCTGTGAGGCTGTAGGTGGGAAGGGACGTCATCGCGAGGATTGCACCGGTCTTCGCGTTCATGACGATCGCGGCGCCGTTCGGCGCCTTGGGATGGAGCCCCCCTGTTGTCCTCGCCCGGTCGGCCACCATGGCGGCTGTCAGGGCGCTCGTCGCCACTTTCTGGAGTGTCGCTGTCAGGTTCAAGACGACAGTGTCACCCTGGACGGGGCTGGTCTGACGCTTCACGCCGACAACTGTGCCCGTCGGGGTCACCTCGAGTGTCTGGCGCCCCGGCACGCCTCGGAGGTACTTCTCTTCTTGCAGCTCGATGCCGGTCTTCCCCACGACCGAGGCCAGGGAGTACCCCTGGTTCGCATGGGTCTTCAGATATGTCGCTGTGATCGGCCCTGTGTACCCGAGGATGTGGGTGGCGAGCGTGCCCCCCTGCGGGTAGTCGCGCACGGTCACCTGCTCGACCGAGACGCCTGGGAACTGCGCCTTGTGCTCGTCGAGGTACTCGACGACTGCGGACGACGCGTTCTGCAGGATCGGGACCGGTTGGTACAAGCTGTACTGGTCGTTCGCCAGCGCGGTGTCGACCGCCGTCGGTGATACCCCGGCCAGGGCGGCAACCTTGCCGACGATGTTCGGGTCGGTCTGGACCGCCGAACGTGTCAGGACGAGCTCGTTCTCCACCTTGTTGCCTGCCAGCACCGTGTCGTTGCGGCTGACGATGAGGCCGCGCGGCGGCGGCACTGTGACGGGTCGCAGCGTCGTGGCGATCGCGGCTTGCGCGTAGTGACGCCGTTCGATCACCTGCAGGCTCCAAAGGCGCAGCACCAAGATGGCGAAGAGCGCGAAGACCATGACGGCGATCACTCGCATCCGCAGCCTCGGCCGGGACGGCACCTCCTCGGGTGAAGCGACCAGCGCAGCGACGTTCACCGTGTGCCTGCGGTGCATGTGGAACCGGGACGCCGCGCGGCGGGCACCCCGAGCAGCCTTGCCGCGTCGCGACGTTCCCCTGCCATCGCCGAACGCGCGCGGATAGCGCCGCGGCGCCCGGAACGGATGCCGCCAGGACCGCCGGCTCACCGCGCCGCTCCGTCGCGAACGCGGGCAGGCGGCATCAGCGCCCACCGCAGCACCCAGACCGCCGGCCCCGCCAGCACGGCATTGACCACCCCCACCACGACCGCGATCACCGCGAGGTTCGCATGGAGGAACTGACTCTGGCCGATGAGCGCACCAAGCATCGCATACAGCATGACCGCGATCACGCTCGTCACGAGCGCGACCGCCGAGGGCAGTCCGCGCACCTGGCGTGCGACGCTCCCGCTCGCTGCGCCGACGGCGAACCCGACAAGGGTCCCGACGAGCGCGGTCAGTCCGAAGGGGGTCGGAAGCAGAAGATCGGCTGCGAGCCCGCCAAGAAAACCGACAACCGCGCCGTCGACGGGTCCGCCGACGATGCCTGCAGCGATGGGCAGGAGGTACATGATGTCCGGTGAGACGCCGTCGATGCGCAATTCGAGGATGATGGTGTTCTGCAAGAGCAGCGCGATGGCGATGACGAAGATCGTGCGCAGGGCAACCCGCACGGTCACCGCTCGACCAACGGTGCCGAGCCCAGCGAAGCCCGGCTCACCGTCACGACGATGACCCCGACCATATGAGGACCTCCACGTAGCTGAGCCCGCTCATCGCGGCAAGCGGCTTGGCCGTCACCTGCTTGTTCGCCGCACCGACCACCGAATGCACGGAGGTGACCCTGGCGACGGGGATCCCCGGCGGGAACTGCGCACCCGCCAAGCCACTCGTGTACATGAGCTCGCCCACGGAGACGGCTGTTGTCGACGAGAGATCCTCTGCACGCAGTGTGCTGCCCGACTGCACCCCGGCGAGGGTCGCAACCTCGTGATTTCCGAAGGACACACCGACAGTCGATTTCCCGTCGGTGAGCAAACGCACCTGCGCCGCACCGTGGAATGCCTCGGTCACCTGGCCGACGAGACCGCCCGGACCGACGACCGCATCGCCGATCGCCACGCCGCTCGTCCGCCCCTTGTCGATTGTGATCGTCGAGGCGAAGTCGGAGATGTCCTGGGCGGTGACCTGCGCGGGAACGACGTCGAGCCCGGAGATCGACGGGAGCCTGTTGATCGCCAACAGTTTCTCCAGCTCGCTGTACTGGCGCTTGGCAGCTGCGGTCTGTGCGTGCGTCGTCTCGAGCGCGTCGATCTGCGAGCGCAGCTTCTCGTTCTCTCGCTGCAGTGAGCCGTAGTTCACCGCCCCGGCGAAGAACCGACCGATCGGATCGATGAGGCCGTTCACGCCGGAGCGGAGCGGCGAGTAGATGTCGCTGGCGACCGACTTTGCCCCGGTCGTCAGGACCGACGCCTTGCCGGTCTCGTCCAAGGTGATGATCGACACCGACAGGAGGACGAGGACGACGAGCGTGGAGAGCGTGCGGCGTGACCGCCTCGGCCTGGCCAACTCGCGACCGCAGGATCAGCGAGTCGACGAGGTGATCAAGACGCGCTTGAGCGCCTCGAACTCCTCGAGGCATTGCCCACTGCCCACCGCCACGCAGTTCAACGGGTCCCTGGCCACGACGATCGGCATGCCGGTCTCGTGCTGCAAGCGCGACTCGAGCCCGTGGAGCAGCGCACCACCGCCGGTCAGGACGATGCCCTGTTCCATGATGTCCGCGGCAAGCTCGGGCGGCGTCCGATCGAGCGTGACCTTGACCGCGTCGACGACCGCGGACACGGGCTCGTCGATCGCCCTGCGGATCTCTTCGGTCGAGACGACGACAGTCTTGGGAAGGCCCGTCACGAGGTCGCGGCCGCGAATCTCGGCGTGGAGCTCCTCTTCGAGCGGATAGGCGGAGCCAAGCGCGATCTTGATCTCCTCTGCGGTGCGCTCGCCCAATGCCAAGCTGAACTCCTTCTTCACGTACGAGACGATCGCCTCGTCCAGCTCGTCACCACCGATGCGCACGGACTGGCTGGTGACGATGCCACCGAGGGAGATCACGGCAACCTCGGTCGTCCCGCCCCCGATGTCGACGACCATGTTCCCGGTCGGCTCGTGCACCGGGAGGCCGGCGCCGATCGCCGCCGCCATCGGCTCCTCGATGATGTACGCCTTTCGCGCTCCGGCGTACTCGGCTGCCTCCATGACTGCACGCTGCTCGACGCCGGTGATGCCCGACGGCACACAGATCACCATGCGGGGCTTGGCGAAGCGCCGCTGGTGCACCCTGTGGATGAAGTAGCGGAGCATCTTCTCGCAGATCTCGAAGTCGGCAATGACGCCGTCCTTCAGGGGCCTGATGGCCTGGATGTTCGACGGGGTCCGGCCGATCATGCGCTTGGCTTCCGCCCCGACCGCAAGCGGACGACCGTCCTTCACGTCGACGGCGACCACTGAGGGCTCGTTCAGCACGATCCCGCGACCGCGGACGTAGACCAGGGTGTTGGCGGTCCCGAGGTCCACCGCCATGTCGCGGCCCAGGAGGTTCAGGCGGTTGTCGGGCATGTGCGTCGGACTCCTCGTTCAAGGGAGATGTGGTTCAAGTGGTTCAAGGGAGATGTGCAACCAGGTCAGAGACCCCGCTTGGCGACCCACAACGGGCCGACCGCCGGCAGCGAGTCACGGAAAAGGCTAGGGGACGGCCCCGCCGCGCACAAGGGCGCCTTCGGCACCGGCACTCCTGCCGGACCACGGGCCAGAGCACCCGTCGCGCCGGTCAGCCACGAACCGGCCTGATCAGGCGAGGCTGGGAAAGAACAGCCCGATCTCCCGGGCCGCGGAGGCGGCCGAGTCCGAGCCGTGCACAAGGTTCTCGGTGAGCTCCACGGCGAGGTCACCCCGAATGGTGCCGGGTGCCGCCTGGGCCGGGTTCGTGGCACCCATGAGGCTGCGGACGACAGCGAACGTCTCGTCGGTCGGCCCCTCGGCGACCATGACGAGTGCCGGCGAACGGGTGATGAACGCCACGAGGTCCTCGAAGAACGGCTTGCCCTCGTGCTCTGCGTAGTGACGGGTCGCCACCTCGCGCGTGATCGTCCTGAGCTCGGCGGCCACCAGACGCAGCCCCTTGCGCTCGAGCCGGCCGAGGATCTCACCCGCGAGGCCACGCTCCATCGCATCGGGCTTGACGATGACCAGGGTTCGGTTCACGAGCGCAGGACCCTAGCAGCCAATCGGCGCAGCACAGTGCGACCCCGGGCCGAGCCGTTCATGACCGACGCAGCCCGAGCCCGCGCCGCGGTGCTGTCGCGCCACGGCTCAGCCAGCGAGGGGCGGAACGCTCGAGACCGTCTGCAGCAGATGCGCTCGTGCCTCGGCAACCAAGTAGAGCGAGCCGGTGACCACCACCAGTCCGTCGATGCCGGCGATGTCCAAGGCCCGAGACACCGCGTCGGGAACGGAGATCGCAGTCGTGGCGTCCATCCCTGCCGCCGTGCCGGCCCCCGCGACGACCTCGGCCGGCTGGGCACGCGGAGAGGCCGGAGTGCACGCCACGAGCGAACGCACCCCGGCGTCGGCCAGCGGCGCGAGCATCGCGGATGGATCGCGCTCCGTCAGCATGCCGACGACTGCGACGGTCCGTCCGTCGACGGAGAAGTCGCCCAGCGCGCAGGCGAGCGCCTGCATCCCCGCCACATTGTGCGCGCCGTCCAGCAGGCAGAGCGGGTGTCGACCCACCACCTCGAGGCGCCCAGCCATCTTGGCCGCGCCCAGCCCCTGGGCCACGGTCGAGGGATCGAGTGCCGTGCCGAAGAATGCCTCGGCGGCCGCGAGCGCGCACGACGCGTTCAGACCCTGATGGGCACCGTGGAAGGGGACGACCAGCTCGTCATAGGTCCCGCCAGGCGTCCACAGGTCGACGAGGCGTCCGCCCACCGCGAGGCAGTTGCCGCGGCAGCCGAACTCCTGCCCACGCACCCAGACCTGGGCGGCACCCGCTTCGTCGGCGACCTCACGCATGATCGAGACCAGTGCGGGGTCCTGCTCGCCGATGACCGCAATGCTGCCCGGTTTCACGATGCCGACCTTGTCCCGGGCAATACCTTCGAGCGTGGGACCGAGTATGTCGGTGTGGTCGTAACTGATGTTGGTGATGACCGCAACCTCGCCGTCGACCACGTTGGTGGCGTCCCACGTGCCGCCAACGCCCACCTCGACGACCGCCGCGTCGACTGCCACCTCCGCGAACCACGAAAGACCGGCAGCCGTCAGTATCTCGAAGCGAGTGGGGCGCTCCCTCATCGAGCGCTCAGCGAGCGCGATCGTCTCGAGCACCGCGCCGAGCGAGGCGTCGTCGATCGGCTCCCCCGATCGGGCGATGCGCTCGTTCACCTTGGAAAGGCTCGGGCTGGTGTACGTGCCCACCGTGAGGCCCATCGCCCCGAGCAGGGCGGTCGTCATCGCGGCGGTCGAACCTTTGCCATTCGTGCCGGTGACGTGCACCGAGGGAAATGCGAGCTGGGGGTCGCCTAGGAGGCCCGCGAGCTCGCGCATGCGGTCGAGCGTCGGCAGCTGTCGACGGCTCGGCATCTTCGTCTCGTGATCGACGTGGTCGTCGAGCCAGGCGATCGCCTCTTCGACGGAACCGAACGCCATGCCGGCCCCGCTCTCAGGAAGCGGCGCGGCGGCTCCGGGTGGCCGCCTTGGCTGGGGAGTCGCCGAGCGGCACGAGCGTGGGGTGCACGCGGTCGAGCACCACGGCACGGTCGATGACGCACTTGCCGACGTCGCTGCGGCTCGGCAGGTCGTACATCACGTCCAGCAGCACCTCTTCGAGGATCGCCCGCAGGCCCCTGGCGCCGGTCGCGCGCAGGAGTGCCTGCTCCGCGACCGCCTCGAGCGCGTCCGGCGCGAACTCCAGCTCGATCCCGTCGAGGGCGAACACGCGCTGGTACTGGCGGGTCAATGCGTTCTTCGGCTCGACGAGGATCCGAATGAGCGCGTCTTTGAAGAGCTGGCTCACCGCGCCCACCACAGGGAGGCGTCCGATGAACTCGGGGATCAATCCGAACTTGATCAGGTCCTCCGGCAGGACGTGACGCAGCACTTCCGTCTCGTCGCGCTCGGCTTGCTGCTTGACGTCGGCACGGAAACCGATCCCCTTGCGTCCGATCCGGCTCTCGATGATCTTGTCCAGACCCGCGAAGGCGCCGCCGCAGATGAACAGGATGTTCGTGGTGTCGATCTGGATGAATTCCTGATGCGGGTGCTTGCGTCCGCCTTGCGGCGGCACGGACGCCGTGGTGCCTTCGAGGATCTTGAGCAGTGCCTGCTGGACCCCCTCGCCCGAGACGTCGCGCGTGATGGAGGGGTTCTCGCTCTTCCTCGCGATCTTGTCGATCTCGTCGATGTAGATGATGCCGGACTCGGCGCGCTTCACGTCGTAGTCGGCAGCCTGGATCAGCTTCAACAAGATGTTCTCGACGTCTTCACCCACGTACCCGGCCTCGGTGAGCGCCGTGGCGTCAGCGATGGCGAACGGCACGTTCAACATCCGGGCGAGCGTCTGCGCGAGAAGGGTCTTGCCGCACCCCGTCGGCCCGAGCAACAAGATGTTCGACTTGGCGAGCTCGACGACGTCCTCTTCGGTCGACGTGCCGGCTTGGACCCGCTTGTAGTGGTTGTACACCGCCACCGAGAGGATCTTCTTCGCGTACTCCTGGCCAACCACGTAGTCGTTCAGGAAATCAAAGATCTCACGGGGCTTCGGAAGCTCGTCGAAGCTCAGCTCGGTGCTCTCGGTCAGCTCCTCGGCGATGATGTCGTTGCAGAGATCGATGCACTCGTCGCAGATGTACACCCCGGGCCCGGCGATCAGCTTCTTCACCTGCTTCTGCGATTTGCCGCAGAAGCTGCACTTCACCAGGTCCCCCCCCTCGCCAAACTTGGCCACTGCAATCTCCTCTGCTCGATCAGTCCGGTGGCGCCGGTGTGCTTCGTCTCCGTCTTCCCACTGTCCGCTCATCGGTCCGGCCCGTCGACGGCATCCGGGGCTCGCCGGTCGGGGCCGCCGCCGCCATCGGGCTAGGCGGCGCCAACGGCCTCCAGCGCCGGCGTGTCTCGCGCGCTGATGACCTCGTCGATCACCCCATACGCGACCGCTTCTTCCGCCGTCATCACGAAATCCCGATCGGTGTCCTTCCCGACCTTCTCGGGCGACTGGCCGGTGTCGGACGAAAGCATGCCGTTCAGCAGGTCACGCATGCGCAGGATCTCCTTCGCCTGCAACTCGATATCGCTCGCCTGTCCCTCGACGCCGCCGAACGGCTGGTGGAGCAGGATCCGTGCATGCGGGAGCGCGAACCGCTTCCCATGGGCGCCGGCGGCCAGAAGAACCGCGGCGGCTGACGCCGCCTGACCGAAGCAGAAAGTCGACACGTCGGGCTTGATGTACTTCATCGTGTCGTAGATCGCGAAGAGCGCCGTGATGTCGCCGCCGGGTGAATTGATGTAGAGGTGGATGTCCTTGTCCGGCTCCTCCGACTCGAGGAAGAGCAGTTGTGCACACACCAGGTTGGCGACGGCGTCGTCGATCGGAGTTCCGAGGAAGATGATGCGCTCACGAAGGAGGCGCGAGTAGAGGTCGTAGGCACGCTCACCGCGGTTCGACTGTTCGACCACCGTGGGCACCAGATAGTTCCGAGCCCGGAACCCGTCGTCTCGCATCGCGCTCATGCCTGGGCCTCCCCGTTCGTGTCGCCGGTAGCGGACTCCTGCACCCCCGCCATCTCCCCACCCTCCTCGCGCTCCCCGTCATCGGCAGCCGCCGGCTCGCCCGAGCCCGACCCGACGATCCCTTCGTCGATGGCCTGGTTCTCCCGCAAGTCGTCTCGCGAGATCGGCGCACCTTCCTCGTCGACGACTTCGACGTTGTCGAGCAACCAGGCGAGCGCCTTCGCCTTCCGTTGCTCCGAGCGTACCGCGGCCATACGGCCGGCGCGCGTGAGGCGCTCCCGCACGACGGCAGGCGTCAGCTCGAGGCGGGCGGCCATGCGGTCCAGCTCGGCCTCCAGCTCCTCGTCGGTCACCTCGAGCGACTCGGCGTCCGCAAGGGCGCGAAGTGCCAGGTCACCGGTGACCGCCTGGCGCGCCTCTTGTCGGAGCTGGTCTACCATGTCATCTTCTGACTGCCCAGTGGCCTGCAGCAGCTGTCCGATGCTCACGCCTTGCTCTTCGAGGCGGTGGCCGAGATCGTGCATGCGCTGACGCAGCTCCTCGTCGACCAGCACCTCGGGGACCTCTCCTGGGTCGACCAGCTCGGCAAGCGACTCCATCGCTGCTTGGCGCAATGCCAGCTGCGCCTGGACAAGCTTCATTCGTCGCATTCGCTGACGGAGGTCGTCGCGCAGCTCGGCGACCGTGGAGAACTCCGATGCTTCCGCAGCCCACTCGTCGGTGACCGCAGGGAGCTTCTTCTCCTTCACGTCCTTGACGAGGACGCGGAAGGAGACCTGCGTTGGGTCCTGTCCGGGCGCCGCGGCGCCAGCGGGTACAGCCTCGAACGAGAGCACGTCTCCGACCTTGGCACCCCGCAACTGCTCGTCGAGCTCAGGGGCCACCCGTCCGCTACCCACTTCGTAGAGGAGATCGTCGAAGGCGGCCACTTCGTCGCCACCTTCGGCGGTGCCGTGGAGGTCGATCGTCACGTGGTCGCCATCGATCGCCGGTCGGTCGACGTCGACCAGCTCGGCCTCGGTGTCGCGCATGCGGTCCACCTGCGCATCGATCTCGGCATCGCTCACTGAAGGGTTCGGCACCGTCACCCGTAGCCCCCCATAGCCGGGAATGCCCACGATCGGCCGGACTTCCACCACGGCGTCGAAGGAGAGCGGTCCGTTCTCCTCCCCCGCCGTGATGTCGATCTCGGGCGCTGCGATCGGATCGATCTCCGCCTCCGCCACGGCTTGGGCGTAGAAGTCGGGGATCGCCTCGCGTAGCGCCTCGGCGCGCAGGGCGACGGCGCCGCCCATCCGAGCGGCGAGCACCTGGCGCGGCACTTTGCCCGGCCGGAACCCGGGAATCCTCGCCTGGCGCGACATCGTCCGGACGGCCTCTTCGAGGACCTTGTCGACCTCGGCCTCCTCCACCTCGACCGAGAGGCGGACCTTGTTCCCTTCGACCTCTTCGGTAGTGGCTCGCATGGGTTCCACACTCTACCGGCCAACGATCGCGCGCTCGCGCCGCATTGCCCTACGAGCAAGCCTCCCGAGCCCCGGGCAGTGCCCGCGCAGGGAGGTCGCTGAGGAAGGGCGCGAGGGCGCCGGGAGCGCGGACGTCGTAGGTCCCCCACTGCCTGGGCCGACGCGGCTAGCTTGCGCGCCAGGACCGGAGGTCGGCGCCTGCGGAGCGCGGCCGGCGTGCCACGCGCCCGGAGATCCGGCGATAGAGAAGGGGAACACACCCGATGGCCGACTACGAGGGTTACTGCGTGAAGTGCCGCGAGAAGCGGACCTTCGACGGACAGGAGGTCGAGCTGGCGAACGGCCGGCGTGCCGCGCAGGGTTCCTGCCCCGTCTGCGGCACCAAGATGAACCGCATCCTCGGCAAGAAGTCCTGAGCCCGCCCGGTGGCGGGTGCTACACGGGAGCACTCGCCACCGGAGCACCGACGCGTTCGGGGCGTCGTGGTGGCGCGCGGTCGGAGGAGCATGGTCCGAGCCAAGGGTTGAACGTCGAAGGCAGCCGGTGGTCCAGGTGCTGCGTCGTGGCGGCCTACGCTGGGCTTGCCGTCGGCGATCACCGTCCGCGGCCGCCGGGGAGTGGCGCAGCCTGGTAGCGCACGTGCTTTGGGTGCACGAGGTCGGGGGTTCGAATCCCCCCTCCCCGACTCGACTGGCGATGCTCTGACCTGGGCGAATGTCGCCGAATCCGGCGGTCAGGACTCCGCAGGACACGAACAGGACACACGAGCATCCGCGCGCGTCGCTGCGCGTCGCGGCGCATCGCTATCCCCGCTCCCTGCGATGCTCAACTGGGCCCTCTTGCGGTGGCTCGTGACGACGACGGTCACCTTGAAGCCCTTCCCCCGGCACTGGCCGCGGGCAGACATGGACGCCATCGTACGGAGGGGGCTTTTGGGGCAACCTCCACTTCTGCGGCAGAAGGGCGAAAGGGGCGGAGCGGTAGTTGGCCTAAGGCCCGCGATGGTCTTTGCCGTCGCGGTCTTCGTCCTCCTCTCGTACCGGGGGCCTCGCACCTGGGAAGTGCTGCCAAGGGGTGCCCGCAGATCCCGGCGGTTCGGGACAGGTGCGCAGCCCACAAGGCCGAGCGATAGGTGACGCGCGATAGGGGCGGCGTTTGGCTGTCCTCTACGCCAGGCTCCTGATGATCCGCGCGAGCTCCTCTGGCCGGTAGCCCTGGCGCCGGGCGAACGCGACGAGCTCGCGTGCCCTCTGGAGCACGGCGCCGCGCTCCGGAGTACCGGAGACCGTGATCCCATGACCGCGGCGGAACTCGAGCAGACCCTCGTCGCGGAGGACTCGAAGTGCTCGGAACACCGTGTTCGCGTTCACGCCGAGCACGGCGGCCAGATCCCGTGCAGGGGGAAGGCGCTCACCTGGCTTTGCCTCGCCGTCCGCGATGGCGCGGCGAATCTCGGCGGCCACCTGCTCGTGGAGTGCGAGCCGCTCGGAGACGTCGACCTTCTTGACCGCGCTCATGATGCTAACTACTCTAGCACTAGAAGGAGGGCAGCTCGATGGGGACGACGACGAGCAG
>JAJZMN010000006.1 GCA_021850345.1 Actinomycetes bacterium
CCCTCGGGGGCTCGCCGGCACCGGACGACCTCGTGAGAGACGCCGACATCGCCATGTACCGGGCGAAGGAGCGGGGTGGTCACCGGGCCGAGGTCTTCGAGGCCGTGATGGAGTCCCGCGCCATCGTCCGCTTCGAGCTCGAGCGCGACCTCGCCCAGGCGGTCGCAGCCAGCAACCGGCGGCGGGAGAACGACCCCGCCGGGACGCTGCGGATCCACTACCAGCCGATCGTCTCCTTCGACGGGCCGATCCTCGGGGTCGAGGCGCTCGTTCGCTGGGAGCACCCGCGCTACGGCCTCATGTCCCCGCTCGAGTTCATCCCGCTCGCCGAGGAGACCGGCCTCATCGTGCCGCTCGGGCAGTTCGTCCTCGAGGAGTCCGTCCGCCAGGTGGCCGAGTGGAGGAGGACCGTCTCTCCGGACCTGTCCCTCTCGGTCAACGTGTCGGCCCACCAGCTCGACGGGCGCGACCTGGCCGCCCTCGTCGAGTCCGTGCTGGCCGAGACCGGGCTCGAGCCGGACGCCCTCTGCCTCGAGCTCACCGAGTCGGCGCTCCTCCGGGACTCGGGCAACGGCGCCGACACCCTGGGTGACCTCCGGCGGCTCGGGGTCCGCTTCGCCGTCGACGACTTCGGGACCGGGTACTCCTCGCTCGTCTACCTGCGGCGCTTCCCCGTCCAGCTCGTCAAGCTGGATCGCAGCTTCGTCTCGGGCGTGCCCACGAGCCCGCAGGACGCCGCCATCGTGTCGGCGGTGATCGACCTCGCCCACGCGCTCGGGATGGCGGCCGTGGCCGAGGGGATCGAGACCTCCGAGCAGCGGGCGGCCCTCGCCTCGCTCGGCTGCGAGCTCGGTCAGGGCTACCTGTGGTCCCGGCCCCTCCCGGGCGACGAGATCACGGCCCTCCTCGAGGCGGGGAGCGAGCTCGGGAGCACGCCGGCAGCGCTCAGCTGACCATCCGCTGCGCTCGCCTTTCGGCGAGGGAGTATTGGCCGTGCTGTTTTTCATCTTGCGCTTCCTCGGGCAGGGGACACGCAAGCGCGCGCTCGGGCTGATCGGTCTCGCCACCTTCGTCGTCCTCGCCGGCGGGGTCGCCTTCGCACTCGTCGAGCACCTGTCGGTCTGGATGGGGTGGTACTGGGCGGTGACCACCGCCACGACCGTCGGTTACGGCGACGTGACACCGCACACGACGGCGGGTCACGTCATCGCCGTGGTCGTCATGCTCTCCACGATCCCGCTCCTCGGAGCGGTCTTCGCGTTGTGGTCCGGTGCGGCCGCCGCCGCCCGTCTGAGGAGGTTGATGCACATGGGACGGCCCTTTCCGCCCGGTCGCTTCCGGATCGTCGTCGGCATGCACGCCGTCGTCCCCGCCACGCTCGACGAGCTCGTGCGGATGGGCGAGGATGTCGTGCTCGTGGCGGACGTCGATCCGGCGGGCGTCTCGCCGGAGGTCCACCTCGTACGAGGTGACCCGACCAGCCTTCACGCACTGCGGACGGCTCGCCCGGAGAAGGCGGCTCACGCACTCGTCACCGGCGAGAGCGACGGCGATGTCCTCGTCTCGACGGTGCTGCTCCGCCAGTGCGCCCGCGAGCTCGAGATGACGGCCCTCGTCCATGCGAGGGCGGCGGCCGAGGCGCTGAAGGACCTCGGGGTGGCCGTCACCATCTCAGCCGACGACCTCCTCAGCCACACGCTCGCGAAGGTGCTCGAGAGCCCTCACGCCGGCACCTTCCTCGTCGAGCTGCTCGACTCGGAGCGTCACCGCCTCGACGAGCTCACCGCCACGCCGGAGATGGTCGGCCGACCCCTCTCCTCGCTGCGCGCCGAGCGGGACGACCTCGTGCTCGGCCTCGTCCACGACGAACGCGTCTCGCTCGGCATCGGCGAGGACCCGACCGTCGCCGCCGGCGACCGGCTGCTCGTCGCTCGCCCTACCGCCTCCTGAGGCGCGCCGTCACGAGCTCGAAGGGTCGCAGCGCCACGCGAAGGCGGCCCTCGTCGACGGCGAGATCGCCGAGCGGACGCTCCAGGAGGTCGGCCCGGGTCGCCCCCGTCACGCCGTCGGCGGCGATCACGGCGCTCCCGTGGGCGCCGGCGTGCTCGTAGAAGCGCACCACGAGGTCCCCGCTCCCGTCGTCGGCGAGCTTCACGGCCGACAGGCTCGCTCCCTCGAGCCTCACCAGCGCGCCGGCGGCCGGTGCCCCCGCGTCAGCGGTCCGGCCGTCGACCACCCGCAGCGGGAGGTTGAACGCCTCCGCCCTCGAGACGACGTCGTCGAGGCGGTCGTGGCAGTACAGGGCGTAGCGGAAACGGTGGGTGCCCACGTCCGCCTCCGGGTCCGGCCAGCCCGGCCCCCGCAGGAGCGAGAGGCGCATGACGTTCCGCCGGACGTCGTAGCCGTACTTGCAGTCGTTGATGAGCGCCACGCCGAAGCCGGGCTCGTCGAGCGAGGCCCAGCGCTGCGCCGGCACCTCGAACCGTGCGGCGTCCCAGGAGGTGTTGGCGTGCGTCGGACGCTCGAGATGCCCGAACTGGATCTCATAGCTGGCGTGGCGAGCCCGCAGCGCGAGCGGGAAGGCGACCTTCAAGAAGCGGTGGCGCTCCTGCCAGTCGACCTCCGTCGCGAACTCGACCAGGCCCGATCCAGCGGAGAGGCGGATGTCCTGGACGATCCGCGACGACCCGCCGAGCGGCCGTGTGACCCGGACGCTCACCCGCAGCGGCCCCTCCTCGAGCACCTCCACGGATGCGGCCCGGCACTGGTCCACGGCCCGGTCGAAGGTCCCCGGGTCCACGTCCCAGGCGTCGAAGTGGTTGGGCAGGTCGTGGTGGAGCTGGAACATGTTGGCCCGTTCGCCCGGCTCGACCGCCTCGCGATCCCGGACGAGGTCCTCGAGCGAGGTGATGAGCCCGTCGTCATCGATTGTCACCGCGACGAGGCCGTTCGAGAGCCTCCGGCCGGCGATCTCGGCGCGGTGGTCCACGTCAGCTGTCGGCGGCTCGCTCGAGAGCTCGTAGCGGGCGTACCCGCAGCCCGGGACGCGGGCGGACACGAGCACAACCCCGTTCGACGCCAGCTGGACCGGCAGACACGAGCCGTCGGGAGCGACGGCAGAGCGGGGCGTGCCCGCCAGGCCGAGACCGGCGACATCGACCTCCACGACCTCGTGACGCTCGTAGGTGGCGGCGTTGAGGACGACCATCGAGCCGAGGCTGCCCGATGCGCTGGCGACCGGTCCGACCCCTTGGACCAACCGGTCCGCCGCCCGGGCGATCACGTCGTTCGCCACGTCCGCCACCTCTCCGTAGGTGACCTCGGCATCGTCGTGAACCCAGTGGATGCTCGAGCCCGGGAGGATGTCGTGGAACTGCAGCAGCAGCACGCTCTGCCAGGCCCCGACGAGCTCCGCCATGGCCTCGTTGGCCGCCTCGCCCTCGAGCGCGGCGGCGACCCAGCACTCCGCCTCGCGCAGCAGGCTCTCCGAGCGCCGGTTGCCGAGCTTGCCTTGCGCCTGGGTCGTCTGAACGCCGCGGTGACGCTCGAGGTAGAGCTCCCCCGACCAGACGGGGAGCCCGCCGGGCCCGGGGGCGTGAGCCGTCCGGACGGTGCCGGGCGCGGCCTCGTCCGCCGCGCGGTCGCTCGCTTCCGCCTCCGCCTCGAGGGCGTCGAAGAAGCTGCGGGACGTGCCGAGCCGGACAGCCGGCAGCGGATCGAGGTCGCGGACCCGCCGGGCCCGTGCCAGCATCTCCGTCGTCGGGCCACCGCCACCGTCGCCATAGCCGTAGACGTACAGCGACCGGGAGGAGATGCCGTGCTGGGCGAAGCGCCGCTCCCCCTCGAGCAACTGGGCGACGGCGAACTCGCCGTTGTAGGTGTCGGTGGGCGGGCAGTGTGCGAGGACTCTCGAGCCGTCGATGCCCTCCCACCAGAAGGTGTGGTGGGGGAAGGTGTTCGTCTCGTTCCAGCTCAGCTTCTGGGTGAAGAACCGGCGGACTCCTGCTGCGGCGAGGATCCCTGGGAGGGCTCCGGAGTACCCGAATGCGTCCGGGAGCCAGCAGTCGACCGTCTCGACTCCGTAGCGGTCGAGGAAGAAGCGCTTGCCGAACACGAGCTGGCGGGCGAGGGACTCGCCCGAGGGCAGGTTCGTGTCGGGCTCCACCCACATGCTGCCGACCGGCTCGAGCTGGCCGTCGGCGACGTGGCGCTTCATCTGCTCGAACAGGGTGGGGTAGTGCTGCTCCATCCAGGCGTGCTGCTGAGCCTGCGAGCAGACGAACACGTAGTCGGGGTCCTGCTCCATCATCCGGATGGCCGTGGAGAAGGTGCGGGCGCACTTGCGACGCGTCTCCCTCACCGGCCACAGCCAGGCGGAGTCGATGTGGGCGTGGCCGACCGCGGTCACCTCGTGGGCCCGCGGACCCGTCGGGGTCTCGAGCAGTTCCCGCCAGCGCTCCCGGTGCGCCGTGATGCTCCGGCGCACATCGGACAGGTCGACTCCCCGTGCGACGTCATCGAGGCACCGGAGGATCTCGATCGACCGCCGGTGGGCGTGGCCGAGCGAGTCGGCGAGCTCGACGAGGACCGTCCAGTCGAAGAGCACGGCCATCATCTCGTCGTCCTCGACGGCGAGGTCGAACTGCCTCAAGCGGTAGAGCGGGTGGCCGTCGTAGTCGGGCATCAAGAGCGGCCACTCGAGGGGACCCTCCTGCTGTGCAGGGTTGGCGGCGGCCTCGATGAGCAGCTCGACCCGCTCGCCCGGGACGGCAGAGGACGTGATCTCGATTGTGTTGTGCTTCGGGTTGAGGCCCTGGCGAGGCGTCGGGCCGTCGAACAAGAGGGCCTCTCCGCCGAATCCCGTCTGTCCCCGGTATCCGAGGTCGACGCGGGCGACGACATGGCTCCCCTCGAAGTCGCCGGGGATCTCGCCCGCCGCCCGGAACCAGGCGGTCGACCAGGCACCGCCCCAGGTCTCGCCGACCCGGAAGGGCGAGAAGGTCAAGGTGCCGGCCAGCTCTGGCGGCACGGGCTCGCCGGGCAGCCGGCTGATGGCGATCGAGAGCGGGGCCGAGCGTGGGTGCGTCGCCGGCCAGATGATCTCGGAGAGAAGTCGCTTGATGCGCTCCCGCCGGACGCCGGAGTCGGAACTCATCGGCCCTGTCTACCGCTTCGCCGTCGATCGGCGCGACATCGCCTCGAGCCGTACGCGATCGGGCACCCTCGGCGCTTTGAAGGCTATGGGACGAGCGTCCGCCCGTAGCGCAGCGCTGCTCGTGCTCGCTGCGGCCACGCTCTCCGCCGCCAGTTGCGGTCGCGTAGCCGGTGAGCGGCAGGGCTCACGGCCGCCGGGGGCGCAGGCGCGGTCGGTCCGCCCAGGGCGATCCGACGCCGCCCTTGCCCGGAGCGAGGCGGGGCGGATCCTGCGCGAGGTCGGCGAGCCCCCGGGCTGCAGGCGCATCGGACGGGTTCCCGCCGGCGCCTCGTCCCGTCTCTCCCAGCCGCTCGCCGAGCCCGGCACGCCGAACCTCGCCATCTCGACGGCGCTGTGCGTCAGCTCGCTCCCGCCGACTCGGGTCATCGGTTGGTACCGCTCACACGCGCTCGCCGGCGCCAGCCTCGGCTCGAGCGGCCAGTCGGCCTCTCGCGGCGTCACGACGGCATGGATGTACGCCTACACGGTGCCCTCCGCCCGTGTGCTCACCGAGGCCGGTCCGGAGGTCTCCGTCGCCTCCCTGCCGGGCGGCGGCTCGGTGGTGCGAATCGACGCCCTCGTCGTCTACTCGCCGTCCAAGCCGCCGAGCGAGAGGATCCCGGCCGACGTCACCCGGCTCGTCGTCGCCGTCACCCCCGAACGCGGGCGCCGGGTCCTTCGCACGGTTGTCGACGGGACGACGATCAGCCGAGTCGTCTCGGTGGTGGACGCGCTCCTGCGGCCGAGCTACGAGAGCAACCCGGGTGGGCCCGCGGTGACGGTCACCACGGCGCGCGAGCAGGTCGAGATCGAGTTCTACGGGACGCCACCGGGCTCCGGTCGGACGTCCCTCCTCGCCACCTTGGACGAGCACCCTCTTCTCGGAGGCGGCACCGGCAACGTCGTGCTGAGCGTCGGCGGCCGCCACCAGCCGATCCTGCTCGACGGCGGCGGGCTCGCCCACCTCGCGGGCGCCATCACGGGCACGCACCTGAAGGCCTACTGAGGCCCAAACCGGCGCTGGGGAGGATCAACCGAGTCGAGGCCGCTCCTCGGCAGCCGCCTCCTCGGCGGTGACAGAAGCGAGCGGGTCGGCTTCGAGCCGCTCGTCGGGGATGACGGCGCCACCTCTCACCGAACGGCCGTAGGTGCCCTCCGAGAGCCGCTGCTCGGCCGCCGCCAGGGCCTCCCGTCTGATCCGGAGCAACTCCTCGAGCGCCTCCGCGTCCAGGAGCTCACCGGTGAGCTCGGCCGAGTCGTCCCACCAGTCGGCCTCGGCCTCCTGGGCGGCGATCGAGTCCTCGCGCTCGTTCCGCAGGTGGACTTCCAATCGGTCGAGACGTGCTCGCTCCTCGTCCAGCAGCTGCCGAGCTCGCCGGTCGTCCACAGGTACTCCTTTGGCGGGTCACTCCAAGAGGGTTCTTACCCGCGGCAGCGAGGGTTCTTACCCGCGGCAGCGAGTCGGTGACACAGGCCGAGCCGGACCCCTTCAGGTCGCCGGTCGCCACTCCTCCGCAGCAGCCAAGCCCACCCTCCGTCCCACCCGCCACCGGCCCCGAGCGTCAGCCGGCGCCAGCTCCCCGGTCGGTCGCCCATGCCGGCTCCACAGCGTCACGTCCGCGTTCATGTGGGCACGCGTGTCGACCTTCTGCTCGGTGTCGAGCGTCCACTCGGCATCGGCCAACTCCGTCGCGTGCAGGTGGATCGACATGCCGCCGCCAGTTCGATGTCGTCCCGGACGACCGGCCGGAAGCGGATCACGACGCGGAACTCGTCGATCCCGCCGGCGCCGAGTGCGGCGGGCTGCACCTCGTTCACGGGAAGTCCGAGTGGCTGATCGATGAACCGCGGCTCGTTGAGCTGATCATCTCTGGCGGCTTGACGCGTGCGCGATCGAGAAGCCGGGTTGTCGCCGCAATCGGTCTGGTTGGTCAGCTTGTGTGACAAAGCTCGGCTACCGGTAGTCCAACTTCTTCCGGGTGTCGGATCGCCCGGCGTCTTCAACTTCTGCTCGGCCGACCCGCTCTTCGGTGCTCCGCTGCACGCCAGCAAGGCGTGACTGGGGCTGCGGCCGCCGCACCCGGCCACGCGGCAACAGGTGACCGAGCCGCCCGGAACAGCCCGGGCGACGAGTCCGGCGCGGGACACCACCATGGTGCAGGGGAGCGGCGAGGGACCGACGACACACCCCGGGCAGCCCTCCCGGCGTGCTGAAGTGCTCCCAGTTGGGGTCGGGCTCGGCGCCGCCTCCGACGTGATCGGCTCGCGTGCCCCAGATAGATCCCCGGGGACGGCACGCAAAGGTCTGAAGGGCGGTGGCCGACCTCTGGCGGCGTCCTGCCGGCCCTACACTCCACCCGTGACCTCGCGATCGGGCGAGCTCTCGCCTCCCTCCATCTCCTCGGCCGAGACCACAGTCGCCGTGGGCCGGCGCGTGTTCCTCGGGATGGTCGCGCTCGGGGCGGCGGGCGTGGCGTTCGGGTCGGGCGTTCAGGCCAAGGTCGCGAGGTCACTCGGCTCCGGACTCGGAAGCCTGCTTCCGGGGGGCGATTCCTTCCAGATCTACAGCGTGAGCGGCTCGTTCCCTCAGGTTGCCCCGGATGCCTACCGCCTCAGCGTCTCGGGACTCGTTCGCCGTCCCGCGACGTTCACCCTCGCCGATCTGCAGGCGATGCCGTCGGTGCGGTTCGTGCGCCAGTTCCAGTGCGTGACCGGATGGCGGGTGCCCGGAGTCCACTGGGAGGGCGTGCGGCTCGAACACCTCTTGGAGCTCGTCGGCGTGGCGTCGGGGGCGACGTCGCTGTCGTTCGAGTCCTACGACGGCGTGGACACAGAGAGCCTCACCCTCGAGCAGGCGCGGCTTCCCGACGTGATCGTCGCGTACCGCATGCTGGGTGCACCGGTGACGGCCGAGCACGGCGGGCCCGTGAGGCTCTACGTCGCGCCGATGTTCGGCTACAAGTCGCTCAAGTGGCTGTCGGGCATCCGGGTCGTCGACCGTGTCCAGCCCGGCTACTGGGAGCAGAACGGCTACCCGGTGAACGGCTGGCTGGACGGTTCCACCGCTGCAGCACCGCCACCTGGATCGTGAACCGACACCGGGAACGGGCGTCGAGCGGGGGAGCGTTCTCCGACAGCACCCGATTGCTGCGATTCGACCGTGTTCAGCGCGCCGCCCACTGGGCGAATGCCGCCTTGTTCGCGGTGCTCATCCTCACCGCGCTCCCGCTCTACTTCCCGTCGGTCGAGGACCTCGTGGGCAGGCACGTCCTGGTCGAGGAGGTGCACGTCTGGGCCGGGGTCTCCCTCCCGGTGCCAGTCGTCCTCTCGCTCCTCGGGCCGTGGGGAGCGAGGATGCGTTGCGACGTCCATCGCTTCAACCATTGGACGAGGGCCGAGTTGAGCTGGCTCTGGAGGCTCGGAGCCGAGCCTCGCCTCGAGAAGGACAAGTTCAACCCGGGCCAGAAGCTCAATGCGGTGTTCGTCGGGGGCTCGATCGTCCTCCTGTTCGGGACCGGAGTGGTCATGAAGTGGTTCGGGCTCTTCCCGGTGGGTTGGCGGACGGGGGCCACTTTTGTCCACGAGGTGCTCTCGTTCCTGGTCGTCCTCGTCGTGATCGGTCACATCGTGATGGCGGTGACGCATCGGGAGGCGCTCGCCTCGATGCTCCGAGGATGGGTGAGCGTGGCGTGGGCGAGGAGGCATGCACCTCGTTGGCTCCGCGAGGAGCTCGACTCGACGGGTCACGTCGGCGCCCCGTCCGCGCCGCCCTCTGGTGCAGTTGCAGCCCGACGGGTGCCGAAGCTGGATTGAACTCGACGAGCTGAACGGCAGCGAACGCCCGTCGGCGGGGCGCTCGTCGCCTCCGGCGACGCGGGATCCATGCCACACTGACCGACGGTCGCCACACCGAGGGCGCCCGGTGTCTCGTCCGAGCGGAGGAATGGAGCGTGGCACACATCACGAAGGCGATCGCGCTGCGCAAAGGGGGAGAGCCTGCGCTGATCGACGAAACAGGCACGACGACGTGGGCCGAGCTCGACGTGAGGGTGAACCGCCTCGTGCACGGACTGCGGGCGCGCGGGCTCGGCCGAGGCGACGTGGTGGCGCTGCTTTGTGGCAACCAGCGGGAGTACTTCGAGGTGATGGTTGCCGGCATGCACGCCGGTCTCGTCATCGTGCCGGTCAACTGGCACTGGGTCGCCGAGGAGCTCGCCTACGTGATCGAGGACTCAGACGCCGCCGCGCTCGTGGTCGATCGGCGCTTCTCGGCGGGGGCCGTCGAGGTGTCGCAGGATCCTCGAGCAAGCGGGTGCCGCGTTCGGATCATGGTCGGCGACCCCGCTGGGGAGGCGGGTTTCGAGGACTACGAGAGGGTCCTCGAAGAGAGCGCCGCGGACGAGCCTCAGGACCAGACGAGCGGTGGCCCGATGTTCTACACCTCCGGGACGACGGGGTTCCCGAAGGGGGTGCGCTCCAGTGTGACCAAGGTGGGCCTCGAACCCGCCGTTCTCGAGCAGTTCTGCCAGGCTGCGGCGGTCATGGTGCAGCTGCCGCAGGACGGCGTGACTCTGCTCGACGGTCCGGCCTATCACTCCGCGCAGTGGGCCTTCTCGGTGTTGTCGCTCCTCGGGCGGGCCAGCACGGTGGTGATGCGACAGAAGTTCGACCCGGTCGAGACGCTGCGCGTCATCGACGAGTACTCCGTCACCAACGTCCATCTGGTCCCCACCCAGTTCATCCGGCTTCTCAAGCTTCCCGGCGGGCTGCGGGCGGGTTTCGACGGCAGCTCGCTCGTGAGCGTCATGCACGGGGCTGCGCCCTGTCCCGAGGCCGTCAAGCGAGAGATGCTCAAGTGGTGGGGTCCCGTCATCAGTGAGTACTACGGCGGGACCGAGGGGGGCTTCCTCACGATTATCTCCGGAGAGGAGTGGCTGGCGCATCCGGGCAGCCTCGGCCGGCCGACTCCCACCAGCGAGCTCATGATCGTCGGTGACGATGGGCGGCGCTGCGGCGCCGGCGAGGAGGGACAGATCTACTTCAGGAGCCTCGTCGGCGGCGATTTCGAGTACCACAAGGCGCCGGACAAGACGGAGGCCGCCCATCTCGGACCGGGAGTCGCCACGCTCGGGGACGTCGGCTACCTCGACGAAGAGGGTTACCTGTTCCTGAGCGACCGGAAGATCGACATGATCGTGAGCGGTGGGGTGAACATCTACCCGGCCGAGATCGAGGCCGTGCTCGTGGGTCACCGTGTGGTCGCCGATGCGGCCGTCTTCGGGATCCCCGACGACGACATGGGCGAGCAGGTGAAGGCGGCCGTGCAGCTCGTCGAGGGCGTCTCGCCGTCCGACGAGCTGGCTGCCGAGCTCGTCGCCCACACCCGGGAGCACCTGGCGGCCTACAAGGTGCCGAGGAGCGTCGATTTCGAGGAGCGCCTCCCCCGCTCGGCCACCGGCAAGCTCTACAAACGGCTGCTCCGCGACCCCTACTGGGAGGGGAGCGGTCGTCGGATCTGACCACCCGACCGGGCCGTCCGACCCGGCTCGGGGCCTCGGACGCTCGGCGGTGATCGAGCACCCGCGTTCACCTTGCGGGCATGCGTCCAGCCAGTGGAGGGCGCCCCCGCACCTCGTCCAAGAGCCCCGGCGCTGGCTGTCCGTCCGCCGGCCCTCTGCTCAGATCGCGGGCCGCCACTCCTCGGCAGCAGCGACGTCGCCGAAAGCCTCGATGGTGCCGGTCTCCTCCGATCCTTGCGACGCTCCGAGCGTGAGCCGTCGCCAGCACCACCGGTCGATCGCCCAGGCCTCCCCTCGAAGCGCCACGTCTGCCTTGAGGTGAGCCTTCGAGTAGACCTTCTGATCCGTGTCGAGCGTCCACTCGGCGTCTGCCACGTCGGTGGCGTGCAGGTGGATCGTCATGCCTTCGCCGAGTTCGATCTCGTCCCAGCCGACGGGCCGGAAGCCGCTCATGGTGAGGAACTCGTCGATCCCGTCTGCGGCTACGGCGGGCTCGGCCTTCGTGACGGGGATGCCGACCGCTTGCTCCACGTCCACCCGGTGGATGAGCGTCTCGTGCAGCTGCCGGCGCCACCAGAACGCCACGGGAGACGACGGCCCTGACACAAAATTCCAGGCCAGAGAGCCGTCAGGAACGTCACCCAACAGGGCGAGCATGATCTCGAGCCGCTCCCGTAGCCAGGCTGGCGCCGGTTGGGAGTCGGCTCGCTTCGGGATGAGCGACCGGTCGGGGGGATCCTCCGGGTTCCCGCGAAGGACCTCGCTCACCATGGCGTAGACGCGGCCCAGGTGGTTCACCGTCTGCTCCACGCTCCACTCGGGGCAGGCGGGAACAGGTGCGTCGAGCCGCGCCCCGACCGGCTCCACCAGTGTGAGGATGCGCTCGGCTTCTGTCCGGATCCCCTCTACTGACGCCGCTCGGTCCATGACCCCATCTTGCCCGAGGAGACCAGAGCGACGCGGGGGCGACCCCTGGTCTGGAAGTGAGCTCCCGCCCCCGACGGGTGTCAGTCCGGGAACAGGAGGGTCGGCCGGCCGCTGCTAGCATGAATGCGCTTTGCGGTGGTCGGAGACGGCCTCGCAGTGTCGGTGCTGGTTGCGTTCCAGCTCCCGGCCCCATCGTCTAGAGGCCTAGGACACCACCCTCTCAAGGTGGAGACACGGGTTCGAATCCCGTTGGGGCTGCGCCGCAGGAACGCAGTTCAGACTGCCTTCGACCCCCTGTGCGAGGGGGAGAG
>JAJZMN010000239.1 GCA_021850345.1 Actinomycetes bacterium
CCTTGGCGCCTTCGTCGTCTACTTCACTTGGGCGGCCGCCCAGAACAAGGAGGGCTCGCCGTCTCCACTCTCGTCGTCACCGGCGCACTCGAACGACGAGAGCGTCGTGGTGGGCACACCCGCGACGACTTCTCCTCCCCCGACCCCGAGCTCGGTTCGGTCAACCTCGTCCAGCGCATGAGCGAGCACGGCGACCTCGAGCTCGTCCGCGAACCGTTGGTGCAAATGCCCGATGCACTACACGCGCTGCTCAGCGAGGAGCCATCATGACAGTGGAGCTGACCATGAGTGTGGCGCGGGGCGACGAGCGTGGCGGCGCCTTTGTCGACTGCCGGGTCCCCGCCGTCGACGGCGAGGTCGCCCTCGACGTCTTCCATCGTCTCCAAAGCGGTCCGGCACCGGACCTCGCATGCCGCTCGAACTGCAAAGCGGGCAAATGCGGATCGTGCTCGGTGGAGGTGAACGGAACCCCTCGGCTCATGTGCATGACCCACATGGAAATGCGCCCCTGCGGCGCACGCTGCGGCCCGGCTCGCGCCTTGCCCCGGCGAAACAATCCGATCCCAACCTCGACGCATCGCGCGCCGACTCGAAGAGCTCATCACCTCCGGACCGACGGCGCCAGCCAAACCGCCGCCAACCCGACCTCTCGTGCGGTGACAAACAGTGGTGGTGGGCGCTGCCGGGATCGAACCGACGACCTGCTCGTTGTAAGCGAGCTGCTCTACCGACTGAGCTAAACGCCCCGTTCATGCTCGACGCGCGGACCCTGGGAGACCGCCGCAGGCGTCACGAAACGGCCCATTCTCCGACCGACCGCGCTCTCGCGCAAGAGGTGCTCCGTCGGTGCGACCATGGACACCGGACGCGCCGCCAGATCCCTGCGGGATGGCAGGTTCAGCGTACGTCGCGCGCCAAGGCGTCGAGCAGCCCGCGCGTCGCGGCCACGACCGGGCGGCGCCGCAATGCCTGGCGCACGACGAGCTCCTGGTCGTCGCGCTCGCCGACGGAGGCGCCGACCTCCCGGCATACGTGGAGCGCGCCGAGATAGTCCCAGGGCCACAATGCCGACGTGCCGACCACCGCATAGGCGTCGAGCACGCCCTCCGCGACAGCACATATGTCGAGAGACGCCGCTCCGAGCGCCCGGAACTGCGCCCAACCCGGCCTCGCACGAGGGAGCCCGGAGACCGCCACGACGGCGGAGGGCAGCGACGCGCACACGGACGGCTCGATCGGCCTGCCGTCCCTCGTGGCGCCGCCACCCCGCCGGGCTTCGTACGTGGTGCGGTGGGGGTGGTTCACCACGAGCGAGAGCAGCATCCCCTCCGCATCGAGCACGCACAGGCTGGTCGCGAACCACGGGATGCCGAGCGACGCGTTGGTCGACCCGTCGATGGGATCGGCGACCACGAGGATCCCACTGCCGTCGTCAGGCCCGGTCGTCCCGGACTCCTCAGAGAGAACCCGCAGGCCCGCACGGTGCAGCACATCGCACATCGCCTCGTCGGCGACGAGGTCGATGTAGTACTGCCCCGGACGCTCACCGAGACGCCGTCGGTCTGCCGAGGGCACCCCGTCGAACGCTCGGCGGACGGCGTCGCCGGCGTCGGCGAGGACGGCACGGAGCTCATCGATCTCTCGATGTCCAGCCTCGCCGGTCCGCGCCACCGGGCGCACCTTACCGGCGCCTGGTCCACGACCTCGGGCGCAAGGCCGCCGCGTCGAGCCGGTCAGCCGCCGGTGCGGCGCCTGACCGCGGGTGCTCTCTGCAGGACTTAGTCTCGTAGGGCTGTGGCTGCCATCGACGTCGCCGGCTACGTAGCCGACTTGAAAGACCACTCCGTCGACCACGGGTTCCACGTACACGACGAGCGCCACTTCGTCGAGACGTACTCCCTGCGACAGGTCTGGGAGGTGGACCTGCATCCCGAGGAGGGCTGCGGGGGCCCGCTGGACCTGCATCTCGCATTGGAAGTGGACCCCCGCGTGCTCCTCTCGTTCGAAGACGTCGTCATGGAGCTCTCCGACGACGAGGAGCCCCCTGACGACTTCCACTTCCCCCTGACCTTCACGTGGGCGCTGCCCCCGCTCCCCCACGGCCCCGATCTCCTGCGGCTCGCCATCGATCTCGCCGGCATCGGCGGCATCGAGCTGCCCCTCGAGGTCTCCGCCATCGATTCGTTCGCCTCGGCGACGGACGGGCCGGAGCGTCGGTTGACGATCGTGGCACGTCACTCGGTCTCGCTCGCGCGGGTGCTCGGAGGTGAAGAGCTGCTCTGTGACGTCTTCGACCGTTGCCTCGCGGTGAGCCGATTCCTGCTCGACGCCGCCGAGGCCTGGCTCGACTGAGCCGTGCAGCGGGCGCGGCGCGCGGTCAAGGCGGCGCGACGCACGGCCGCCGCGGCCGGACTGCTGCTCGCCGGCGGCAGCGTCATGGGCGCCTGCTCGAACGGCGGCACGTCGCTCGCCCAAGAGGCCTGCGTCCACATCGACACCTCGATCAGGCTCTTCACCCGTGCCGAGCACGAGAGCAGCCAGTCGGTGGCGGCGCGAGACGCCAAGAAGGCGATCGTCCAGCTCGAGCAGGCCGAACAGCTCGCCGCACAGGCCAACTCGGCGGACCCCGCCTACAACCCGCTCATGACCACGCTCCAAGAGATCGGGCGCACGTCCGAGGCGAACCTCATCCCGGCGCTCAAGGCGCAGTGTGACGCGGCGAACAACCCGACAGCACAGGGCCCGGTGACGAGCGGGCCGGCTCCGGTGACAGCACCGGGCCGAGCATCGACAGGTGCCTGAGCCCACCTGCGCCCGCGCCCGTCGCGGCCTTGGGCTCCCATGTGACGCTCCGGTTGGATGGCACCGTTCGCAGGGCGTCTGTCAGTAACGTGATGTCGGGGCGGCGACGTCCGTTCGCCGTCGAGATCCCGCCGGTCGAGGAGCAAGCTTGCAGTCCCCTCCGATGGACACAGACGCCGCATCGGGCCGTCACCCCGCTCGAACGACGACCCTGTCACCCCGCCGCCACCCGCCACGCCAGGTTCCCCCAGCCCTGCGCCCGGCGTCCGGGGGCCGTCCGCATCGACGCCCTCCGAGCATTCGGGTCCGGCGTCGCAGGGCGGTCGCCGTGGCGGTGCTCTGCCTGGTCGTGGTCCTCGGGCTCATCGCCGTCGGGATGTCCGCAAGGACACGGCCGGGCACCGGGTCCCTGCCGCCGCCGCCATCGACAACCTTCGAGGCGCGCATCGTCACGATCGCCGAGAGCCAGGTCGGCTACCACACCGAGCCCCGCGACTCCTACTGCAACAAGTTCAGTGCCTACTGGGGCGCCGGCACACCGACAGGGTGCCCCCGGGGCCTGCGAGCAGAAGAGTGGTGCGCGGACTTCGCTGCCTGGGTTTGGCGCCAGGCCGGAGCGCAATTCACATACGGGGTCGGCGCAGGGGATATCAACGCAGCCGCCGGCAGCTTCTACGAGTGGGCCCAGGCCCACGGGAGGTGGCATCCCGCCACGCCGGGCTACCAGCCGCAGCCCGGTGACGTCGCGGTGTACGGGCTCGACACGACAACAGGCTCCGCCGCGCACGTGGCCATCGTCACCGGCGACCAGCTCGGCGCCCGAGGACCAGACGTGGTGAACGGCGACGGCGACCACACCGGCTTCAGCGTCGTCGAGATCGGCGTCGACCAGTACAAGGCGGACACCGGGAGCTCCTCGGCGCTCTTGTCTGGCTACGCGTCCCCGATACGCCCGGGGCGGACCGTCTCAGGCTGAGCCGAGCTCCTCGGCCGCCGCTGGCCACACGACCACGGCACGCAGCGCGACGGCGCCGTCGGCCGTCGCCGCCGCGCGGCACACCGCGTCGAACCGCTCGTCCCAGTCGTCGGGAACCTGGCCCGCGGCATGGAACCGGACCGCGTCTGGCCGGAGCCACGCCTCCCCCTCGTCTTCGAGGCGCGCGACGTTGGTTGCCCGCAGGACGTCATCGAGCCGGTGCACGCGCTCAGTTGCAAGCGGCGAGGCGTCGGGCGGGGCAGCGACCCGTACCCGGTACGCGGAGAGGTCGTCGACGTCGACCAGCACGGCCGTCACCTTGTCGAGGTCGACGACGAACTCCACCTCAGGATGTGGTGAGCGGCGCCCCCGCGCCCGCCGGAGGAAGGACGCCAGCGCCATGGAGTCGCTCGACGAGCCAGCCGATGCTGTCGGTCGCCGCCATGGCGTCCTCCCACCCTTCGAGAAGAGCCTCGACACGGTCGCGGCTCGCAAGCACCCCCACAATCGAGACCGTCATCCCCTCGATCTCGTCCTCGTCCGTGCTGTGCGTGCCGCGAACGTGGATGCCGCCGAACGGTGTGGCCCATCCCTTCGGCACAGGCTCGCGCATCACGTAGAGCTCACCGGTGGTCTCCACCCAGCTCAGCTCGAAACGGACGCCGTGCGCGTCGTGCCAGTCCTGCCCGAGCTCGAGCTCCGCGGAGTCTCGGCGGCGCGGGTCGGCGTCGTAGAACTCTTCGATGTCCACCGTGAGCACTGTACTCCCGGGTGTCCGGCCCTCTTTGGCGAGGTGGGAGCGTCGGGGGGAGCGTCGGGGGGAGCGTCCGGGGGAGTGGCCGGGGCCAGCGTCGCTGCATGCACTCCAGCGCGCTGCGACCGATGACCCTGCTCGACAAGGACTGGGAGGCGGTGCGTCACTCGCCCCCCTCGCGCGCGGCACTCGAACGCCTTGCCGCCGCGGAGCCGCTCGTGGCGGGACTCCGCGCGCACGACCTTGGTGACCTTGTCGAGCTCCTCCGCACGAGTCCCCGAGCTGGCGCGCCGGTGAGAACGGAGGATGCCGGCCCAGACGAGACGGAGCGCGGCGGCGCAGCGGACGGCGGCGATCAGTACCTGCCGGCGGCCGTGGTCCGCGTGATGCTGCGCGCGGCGCACGTGCACCCGCTCGTCCCTCGCGCCATCGTCCAGGCGCTCACCCCCGGCCTCTTCGCCGTCGGCCGGCGCCTCGAGTGGGGAGCGGGCGGCGAGTGGCCGGACGTCGATGCCTTCCTCGCCGACGCAGTGGCAACGACCTGGGAGATCGTCACCGAGTGGGCGGGCAACGACCGACGCTACGCCGTGCTCGACGTGCTCTCCGCTGTCCGTTGCCGCCTTCGGCGCCGTCTCCTGGGCCACCGGCGCCATGTGGACGCCCTGCGCGGGCCGATCGACGACACCGACGGGCCAGAAGAGGGGTGGTACAGCGCGTCGAGCGATCTCGACCACCTGGCGACCGCCATCGACGACGCGTGGGGTCGCGACCTCGCGCAACCCGACGCGGCGGTGCTCTACGCACATCGGGTTCTCGGCTACAGCCTCAGCGAGCTCTCGGCACTCACGGGGCGCTCGCGCCGCTTCCTCGCCCAACGCCGGGACCAGGCCGCGCAGGCGCTCACCGCGTGACACGTCGTTGGGCTGTGCGCACACCACGACGTCCGCGTCATCCGTGGGTATGCATCGGGCGATGCACCTTGCGCCCTTGCACAGTACGGTGTCGCCTCGTGGAGGTGCTCCGCTTCACGGACGCCGACGCGGGGGAAGGGGCCGATGGTGGCCTCGCGCCCCGACACCGGCACTTGACGAGAGCCGGCACGCGCGGGAGCTCGGCGCACCGTGACTGACCACGGCATCCGACCGAAGGCGTGGGGCGTGCTCGCCGTCTCGCTGGCACTGATGGCACTCGTCGCGGCGCTCTCGTCCACGACCGAACACCAGCCCGCGGCGTCGTCGACCCCAGCGGCCTCGACCGCCTCGCCGGCCGGCGCCGTGTCACGTTCCGAGCCGCTGCACCGCCACCCGAGCACCGGGGGCACGGGTCGCTCCTCGTACGGTTCGGTCACCGCCCCCGACCGCCACGCCGCGATCTCACAGCACCTGGCCCGACACGAGGGACGGCCGATCCACCGGCGCATCGGCCCGCCGACAGCTGGCAGGGAACGCCCGTCGGTGCACCTCGCGTCGACGCCGGCGCTCGGGACACTCGCAGGCGCCGGGACCGGCACGACGGGGGTCGGCGCCGGGATATCGCCGGTGTCGCCGTCAGTGCCGTCGGGCACGCCCGGAGACACAGGGGGTACGGGCGACGCCCGCGCCGCGACGTCGGACGGCTCTCCTTCCACGACCGCCCCGTCGGCCACCACAGGCACGAGCGGCACGATGGGTACGACGGGTACGAGCGGTACGACAGGCACGACGGGTACGGCAGGCACGACAGGGTCCCACCACCACGGGACCATCGCCTTTCCCGCCACCTCGGCGACGGTCAGCGCGCCCGGTGGCAGCGCCGTGAACGCGACTGCCACCTGGAGCGGGACGCCGACACTCCAGCTCACCATCACCTGCCCTGACGGCGTGTCGGCGTCGCGACGCGGCACGTCCGGGCTCTCCCTCGAAGTCAACGACACGGCCGGTGGAACCGGGAGCTGCGACGTCCAGCTCGCCACGCCGCCCAGCGTCCGAGCCGACGTCGACTTCACACTCACCGTCGAGCCCGCAGGATGAGCGGGGACCTGGCACGGGCAAGTCGGAGCACACGGTGAGCCGAAAGCTCACCGACGTGGCGATCGGCATCGCCGGTGCTCTCGTCGTCTTCGCCGCCGTCCCCAGCGTGCTCGCCCTCCTGGTCGGCGACCCCCTTCCCACGCACTGGACGCGGGGCGCCGTGGTGTCGCTCCACGGGCTCTTCGAGCTCTTGACCGTCGTGGCATGGTGCGCGTGGGCGACCTGCGCGTGGCTGCTCTTGCGATCTGTCGTCGACCACGTGCGCACGCGTGACACGTCGCACACGCCGCGCCTCTTCGACCAGCTGGCCGTACGCATCGCAGTGGTGATTCTCGCCATCGCCCCCGCGGGTATTGCGAGCGTAGGCGGCACCGCGGGAGCGACCACTCGGCCGGCCTCGGCGGCGACGGCACCACCGGCAGGGCGTGTGACCACTGCGGCGAGCGGTGGTCACGGCAACACCTCGCCGACAGCCACCGGCGCCGAGCACCCGATCGGCCGTTGGCACCGCGCCAGCGCCGCACACGGGGGGACCGCCATGCATCTGGTCGTCGCTGGCGAGTCGCTGTCGCAGATCGCCGACCGCTGGTACGGCGAAGGATCGGCGTGGAACGCCATTGCCGCGGCGAACCTCGGCCGCCTGATGGCCGACGGCACGCGCTTCGTGGACCCGGCCCACCCTCGGGCCGGATGGCAGCTCGCCATGCCGTCGCTGGCACCGACCTCGCTGATCTCCTCACTGCACCCCGACATCTCGTCGTCCGACGCCAATCGGAGGGGTCGGGACCCCTCGGGTAGCGCTCCGGCGCCGCTGCCCGAGCTCGGCGCGCTCGGCGTCGGAAGCCTCGTGGCTGCGCTGCTGGCGCGCCGAGCCCGCCAGCAGCGCAAGCGTCGTTCCCTCACCCGCCCAGAACGGGACCCCACGCCAGCACCCCAGGCGGCGGACGTGGCGCTCGTGGCGAGGCTCGCGCCGTTCGAGCACTCACCCCTGCTCGAATGGGTGGAAGTGGGGCTGTGCCAGCTGACGGTGGCCGCTCGCGCCGCCGACACGCCGCTTCCCGCGCTGGCGTGGCTGCGCGTCGGCAGCGCCGGCCTCGACGTCCACTTCAGGGCCGACCCGCCGCGCGCACCGGCACCGTGGATGCCAGCCGGTCCGGCCCGTTGGCGCCTCCCCGCTTCCGCGTACTCGTCGAGGGCACTGGTGGAGGTACCGCTCGAACCGTGTTGCCCCGTCGTCCTCCCCGTCGGCGACGACGCGGATGCCACGTGGCTCCTGCCGATCGCCCCAGGCGCGTCCCTTGCCGTGCTCGGTCCCCTCGCAGGCACATTGATACGGGCGATGCAGGTCGCCGTGAGCAGGTGGCGCTGGGCCGACGGGCTCGTCGTCACCGCCGACGTCGACGCTGCCGTCGCAGCCGCCGACAGCCCCGGCCCGTGGCCGGCGGTGCCGACGACCAGCCCGCACGTCCTCTTCGTCGGGGACCACCGGGCGCTCCCCGAGGGTGTGCGAGCGCGTATCGCGGTGCTCACCGCCGAGATCTCCGACGAGGCGACCACGAGCGTGCTCGTCGACCACAGGGCCGCGACGCTCCACCCGTTCGGCGTCTCGCTGCGGCCACACCTGCTCGCGGACGTGTGGGCAGAGCCCATCGCCCAGGTCGCACCGTCGGCATCCGGCGGACCGGCGAGGCGCTGCGACGACCCGCCGCAGCACCGACCGAGCGCGCTACGGCACCGCGCGGGCCCCTCGGCGACGGCTCGCGTCGCTCGTCTCGCCGATCCCTCGGCGCTCGGACCGGTCCACGTACGCCTGCTCACCTCGGTCCCGCGGATCGACGGGCTGCACGCAGCACTGCCGGCCAATCGCGCTCGCCGTGCCGTCGAGCTGATCGCCTACCTCGCGATCCATTGGCCCGATCCTGTCACCGGCGACCGCCTACGCACCCGGGTGCTCGGGAGCGCCGACACCGATCCCACCACCAAGACGCTCTTCAACATCGTGCACGCGGCACGCCGGGCCCTCGGCCTGGCCCCCGACGGCACGCCGCTCCTGCCACCGCCATCGCGGGCCGGCCACTACCAGATCTCCTCCCTCGTGACCGTCGACGCGCGGCGAGCCGCTGCCTCGCTCGAAGACGGTCTCGCGTCCGGTGACATCGCGACGTCGCTCTCGCTCATCGAGCACGGCCTCGCGCTCGTGGAGGGCGAGCCACTCGGCGGGGTCCTGACCGGCTACGGCTGGTGGCGAGCCGAAGGCCACGAGCGGCGGCTGGCCGACATCGTCGTAGATGGCGCGTGCGCGCTCGTCCGAGGGGCGATCTCGGCAGGAGAGATCGACCGCGCCCGATGGGCGATCGCGGTGGCGCGCCAGGTCGAGTCCTATAGCGAGGCGCTCACCCGCGCCGCGATGGTGGTCGCGGCGGCGTCCGGCGACGCGGTCCGGCTCCACGCCGAGTGGCTCGACTGCCGACGCCAAGTCGATGAGCTCGACCCCGGCGGCACGCCCACCCTCGCCACCGAGCGGCTCTACGTGCACCTGCGGGCGCAGCTCGGCGTCGACGGGCGCCGGCGAGAGACGACGCCCGCGCGGACCTGAGGACCGGGCGTCAGGCGAGCTTCGCTGCGATCGACGCGGCGCCCTTCAAGACCGAGCCGTCCGCACCCTCGACGCTGTAATGGTGCGACGGGCGAGCCCTCGCCTCGTCGATCATGTCGGCGAGCAGCTTGTCGAAGGCGACGGGTGGGTCGACGAAGAGGTAGCGGGCGAGGGAACCAGGGATGGTGTTCACCTCGTTCACGTATAGCTCTCGCCCGTCGGAGAGGAAGTCGACGCGGGCGATGCCCCGCACCGACGAGAGGCGACCGACACGAGCGGCGACCTCGCGTAGTCGTTCTGCCAGACCGTCGTCGATCGCAGCCGGCAGCTCGCGCGGTGCGCTGGCCATCCCCTCGCCCCCGACGTACTTGTCTGCGTAGCCCAAGATCTCCGGCTCGCCCGCACTTCCCCCGGCTCGCGCGGTGCGCAGCGGGCGCTCGATGGCCGACAAGGAGGGCTCCGGCCAGGAGCGCACGGCGATCTGCAGGTCGAACAGGTCGCTTCGGTAAGGCTCCACGATCGCCCCGGCACGCAGGTGCCGTGTGCTGGCGAGCAGGTGGATCGCCGTCTGGAGATCCTCCACCACGCTGATCCCGATCGACGAGCCGCCGAAGCGCGGCTTTACGATGTAGGGCCCGTCGAATCCTACGGACGCCGCTGTCGCGGTCAAAAGCACCCGGGGCAGCGCGGGAAGACCAGCGGCCGCCACAACAGCGGCGAACGCGAGCTTGTCCATGCCGAGCGCGGCGGCCGCGACCGAAGGACCGGTGTAGCGCAGCCCCGCCAGGTCCAGCACTGCCTGCAAGGTACCGTCCTCGCCAGGGCCACCATGGCAGCAGACGACGGCCACGCTGACCCCGAGGGGCCTGGCTTTGCCGAATCGTCCCGCCTCGGCGCTGAACCCCGAGTCGAAGAGCAGCTGCACGCGGGTGGCGCCGGCAGGCACCCCAGCGACGAAGGCGCTCGCCTCGAGGTCGGGATCGACCTCGTACCAGTCCCCCGTCTTGGTCCAGTACAGCGCCCGTGCACCGAGCACCCGCGCCGACTGCAGGCCGGTCAGGACGCTGACGTCGTGCTCAGGCGACGGTCCACCGAAGACGACGGCGACGTCGGAATGTGCTTCGGCCACAGAGTGCTCCCTCGTGTCGGTCGTGCCACCGCGCCGCGGGGGCACCGGGTCGTTCGAGGCTCAAGGGTAGTGGTCCGGAAGGTCGTTCTCGTAGAGCACTGCGTCGCGCGCGCCGAGGTGGCCACGCACCCACGCGACGGCTTCTTGCCGAGTGTTCGCAACGACGACCGGCCGGTCCCTGGGCGCTGCGCGCAAGAGCGCACGGCGGTTGGTCCTCCCGACCACCACAAGATCGGTGGCGAGGTCAGCCGCCGTCTGGGCGAACAGTTCGTTCTCCTCTGCTTGGCGGCCACCGAGCTCGATCATCCCTGGGGTCACCACCACTCGGCGCCCGTCACGTGGCGCCGCAGCGAGCAGGGCAAGGGCCGCGCGGGCACCGGCGGGGTTCGAGTTGAAAGTGTCGTCGACCACGAACACCCCCGACGCAGCGGTGCCCGTCGTGAGGCGGTTCGCGACAGAGGGCATGTCGCAGATGCGCCGGGCGATCACATCGAGCTCGACGCCAAGGTGGAGCGCGACCGCGACGGCACAGGCGAGGTTGGTCGGCTGCACGCCGCTCGCCTCGGGGAGCGTGGTCTTGACCCGCCGATCGCCGGCGACGATCGTGAGCGCAGTGCCGTCGCGCAGGACACAGACGTCCGCGCCGTCGTCGACGGCCGAGCAGCGGATGACGGTGGGGCCGCCTTCCGAGGCGCCGAGCACCGCACCGAGCGACGCGAGGCGGTCGTCGTCGGCGTTCACCACGACCACGGATGCCCCCTCGGTGATCTCGGACTTCGCCTTCAAGATCGCGTCCTCGGAACCGAACCGCTCGAGGTGGACTGGGCCGATCGCCGTCATGACCGAGATCGACGGGGGGCACCAGCTGCACAGGTCCCGGATCTCGCCGGGGCCATAGGTGCCCATCTCGGCGACGAAGACCTCGGTACCCTCGGCGAGGTGCTCGTTCACCGAGCGTGCGAGCCCGCCGCGATTGTTGAAGGACGCAGGCGTCGCGACGACCGTCTTGGTGCCGGTGAGCAGGTGGGCCACGTGGTTCTTCGTGGACGTCTTGCCGTACGACCCGGTGATGGCGACGATCGTGGGCGACACACGCCGCAGGCGCTCGGCCGCGGCGACGACGAAGTGCTCGGAGAGCCGCCGCTCGACGGGCGCAGTGATGTAGAGCGCAAGATCGACGATGGCTGGCGCCGCGACGAGCCCAGCCGCGGCGAACGGCGCCGCTGCCCCGACGGCGGCACCGATGGCCACCACGGCGGATTGGAGCACGAGCCAGACCGCGGCGAGCACTTTCAGGCGCCGGGTGAGCACGAGCGGCGAGGTGCGGCCCCGGATCGACAGGTGCACCGGGCCGATCAGCGCGACCCCCGCAGTGGCGAGCGCGACGAGCGGCCAGATGCCGCTCAGCACGACGCCGACGAGCGCGAGCACCGCGAGCTGGAGGTTGATCGGTTCGATGGTCCACCAGCGGATGGCGAACCTGCTACATGCGTCGGGGATGTAGTGCTCGCGCTGCGCCACGCGCAGCCAGCGCGCACCAGCCGGTGCCAGCGCCAGGACACAGGC
>JAJZMN010000277.1 GCA_021850345.1 Actinomycetes bacterium
TGATGACGGTGTTGCGGCTCATCCCCGACGCGTCGGCCACTGCGCTCTTGCCACCACGGCCGAGCATCTCTGCGGCAGCGCCGGCCACCACCCGGCGCTGGACCTCGTTCATGTGGGGAAGGACCACCTCGAAGAATCGCGCGAGACCCTCTTCGGTGACCTCCACGCCGTCATGATACTACGCGCGGTCTAACTTGGCGTGGACCCTAACCGCGGGGCTACTTCAGGAAACACTTCAGCGTCACCGTCGTCTGCACTCCCGAGCGTACGACGACGGAGTCCCTCCGGTGGTGGACGTTCGTCCAACTTTTGAACAAGTGGCTTGGGGTGCTGAGCACATAGTTGCCCGGAGGCACACGCACGGCAAAGACCCCCTCCCGAGATGCGTGCGCCTCGCTCGCCAGGACGCCGTGGGAGCGCACTGTGACGGAGACATGACCCCACTGGCCCATGCCCGCCACAGGATTCTCGGCAAGAATCCGGCCCTGGATCGTCCCCAGTGCAGGCGTCGTTGTGGTGTCGGCCGCAGCGAGTGCGGCGCAAGAGCAGCAAGCCCCACCAACCCCGCCATCACGGCAACTCCCACACGGTAGGACATGCCGTCGACTGTACGATCGTTCCTGCTGACGCACGCATCAGCCAACCCGAGGTGTCGATGGGGCACCTGGGTTCTGCTGCGCGACTGTGCGAGGTCCGCTCGAGACGTGCCCGCCCGATTTCGACCGCAGCCTGAGCAGAAGACGACGACGGTCCGGAGTCGTCGGCCCCCTCGTGCCCTCACGGACAGCACGCCTACTGGATCTTCGCGCTGCCGAGAATGTCCTGCACGAGCTTCGATGTGCCAGCGGGAAGAGTCGCTTGGACAACCTTGTAGACGGCCCCCTTCGACCGTGGATCGGGCGACACCACGATGACCCCTTCGGTGACCAGGCCGGGGCTCGCCGCGCACCCATAGACAAGGGTGGTTGTCGCCACGACCGTCTCCGAGGTGACCGTGCAGGAAGCCAGGTTCGCCACAGGCCCGGAACTTGTCGGATCGCTGGAAGCATCGAGAAGACCGGCGGGATTCGGTTTCCCATCGGGGAGGTACGCCTTTCCGTACTCGCCGCCGCTGATCTTGTAGTCCACTTGGCCACCTGAAGCGGGATCATCGAATTTCGCGAAAGACGCGGGGCCTCCGTAGCTCGTAAGAGGCAGGGCCAGGTCCCATCCAACTGGAACGAGGAACCCGTACGGCCCCACTGACAACCGCGCCGGGGGAGGACCCGTTGTTGGCGGAGAGCTCGTGGGCGGAGCGGCCGCCGACGGAGCGGTCTCGGTGGACATGGGCCCGCTCGTGGCGGGGCTGGTATGAGGAGTGCTCGTGGCGGGCGTCGCCGAAACGGGGTGATGCGTGGTCTTGGAGTGGGCCCTTGCTTCGGGAAGCGTTGATCCGCATCCCGCCAGGACGCACAATGCCATGCCCAGTAGCGCGAGCAGTGGCCATGAACTCCGCGTGGGGGTCGACGTCGTACTCATCGACGGGGCTCGAGCGGTCATGTCGGGCCGATGCCCGAGGATTTCGCGCATGTCACGGTGTCGCAACCTCTGGAGGCTATTCATATCCATTCCGTGGCGACATCAATGGCGCCAGACATCACACCTGCAGGGAAGTGGGTGACTGGCGGGTCTTGTCGAAAACCCCGGTTGGGGCGTGCTTGTTGCACGTCAGGTTGAAGTCGAACACATTCTCCCAGTTCAGGAGGGTCAAATACGGCCGTGCAGGCAGACCCGATGGTGCTGAGGTGCGTGGTTCAAATCCACGTAGCCCCACCAGCCGGACGCAGGATACGGCCAGGTCAGGCCATGACTCCTCGATCGGGGTGCGCCGGAGATCGACCAGCGTGACGATGTCCCGGTTGAAGGTCTCGTCCCATCGTCACGACCACGCCGACGTCCGCAGATTTCGCCAGATCCTCGTCGCAGCCCGAGCCGTCGTGCGTCCATAGCTCGCCCGCGGCGTCACGGCCAGAGCTGCGCGCTGGCCAGGCGCGCGCCCTCGGCCATCGCGTCGAACTTGGCCCACATGACCGTGGGATGGACCTCCGGCCTGTACGTGGCCTGGGAGGAAAAGCCGCAGTCCGTGCCGGCGAGAACGTTCTCGCGGCCGACCAGCTTCGCGTAGCGCACCAGGCGCTCGGCGATGAGCTCCGGGTGCTCGACGATGTTGCTCGAATGCGTCACCACACCAGGGATCAGGACGATCCCCTCCGGCAGTCGGACGTCTTCGAAGACGTGGTACTCGTGCTCGTGCCGGGGATTCGCGGCCTCGAAGGAGAGGGCACCGACGTTGATCCTGAGGAGCCATGGCATGAGATCGCGTAGCGGCGCATCGTGGACCCGCGGACCCTCGTTGATGCCATAGCAGGTGTGGAAGCGCACCTTCTCCGGCGGGATGCCCTGCAGCGCCTGGTTGACTGCCTCGACGTGGCGGTCCGCCTCCCGTCGGCACTCCTCGAGAGGGAGGCCCGAGAAGCTGAACAGCTCGGCGAGGAAGGGGTCGTCGATCTGCAGAAGGAAGCCAGCGTCGACGATCGCCCGGTACTCCTCGTGCAGTGCGTCGGCGACGACGCCGAGGTACTCCTCCTCGCTCGGGTAGTACGCATTGGTCCCCACGCCGCTCGGCGCGACCGACGGCAAGAAGGCCTCCGTGCAGTCCTGATCGCCGATCGCGGCCTTCAGGCGCTCGATGTCGGCGCGCACGGCGGCATGGCCGATGTAGCGAACGGGGCCGGTGCACTGGACGGGGACCAGGGGCACCACCGTCGCGCCGAACATGGCCCGGCCGAAGTATTCCTCGTAGTACTCGGGGAAGTCTCGCACCTCCACCTCGAAGTGCGTGGCGTCCGGGTCCGAGACCGGGGTGAACCCCTCCAGGCGCTCGGTCACGTAACTGAAGAAGCCCACCTTGCCCATCTCGCCGTCGGTGACGACGTCGATGCCGTGCTCGACCTGCTGGCGGACGATGTCCGACACCGCGCTGGCGAGCCGATTGTCGAAGCGCGAGGCGGCGTCCTCGTCCGAGAGCCGCCCCTTCATCAGGTCGAGCAGGTCCGCCGGCCGGGGCAGGCTCCCACAGTGCGTGGTCAGTATGCGCGCTGTGCTGCGCACCATCGTATGTCCTCCGTTCCCTATTGGCCCTGTCGTCTGTGTATCCCCTCGGGCGGTGTCCCCCTCTCGGGGCGGTGCTGCCGAGATCGGCGGCCCGGGCCAACTGGACCCTAGCGATTGCGAACGGCGGACCCCGAGAATTCGGCTCACCTCGCGCGATCCGCCATCGGTGCGTCCACGCTCGCGGCGCCACTCGAGCACCATGGCGACCGCTCGCTCCCTCAGCTCAGGCGAGTGCGGCTTTCCTTCTGCGTGGGCTCCGTCGTCTGTGTCTCGACCGCGGGTCGCTGCGGTGGCCCCAGGCGCCCAACAGGAGCCGGGAGCCGGGTGTCAGCTGCCCCAGCCCGACGTGGTGCCGGTCACCCCTGGCGGGCACGCCCGTGGGTCGTATGGCTTCAGTGCGTTGACCGGCTTGGTCGGCGGCGTGAACGACGATGTCGTCCCCGAAGCACCTGTGCCACCGCTGCTCGATGTGGGCGTGGTGGCCGATGTGGCGGGCGCAGTGCTCGTGGACGGCGCGGCGGTGGAGCTGGGGGTGCTCGAGGCGCTGGGCGCAGCCGAGTTCACCGAGAAGTCCGTCCCGGTGGTCACCGTGACGTCGGCGCCGTCGGCGGTCTTGCCGTAGGCCAGGATCACGGAGCCCGAGAGCGAGCGGGCGACCAGCTGCGCCGCAGCCTCGTCGGCCGGCGTCCGCTGGTCGTAGGTGACCAAGGTCTCCGACACTGTCCCCACCGGTGTGGTTGTGCCAACCCCCACCATCTGGAAGCCAAGCCTGCCGAGCTCCTGGGAGGTGGTGCCCGCCTGTGTGGCGACGCCAGTCCCGTTCAGGACCGAGACGGTCACGGACCGGGGACTGGGCAGCGGCTGGCCAGTGAGGCTGTTCGTGTCGTTGTTGATCCCGAGGAACTGGTCGATGATCGCCTGGTCTGTCGGCTGGGCCGGGAACTCGACATCGCCCTTCGGGAATCCTCGGTAGCGGTATGTGCCGAAGGTGTCGACCCGCACCGGGAGCGTCCACTGCGGCGCGGTGTTGAAGCTCACCCCGTGAAAGGTCAGCGCCAACGAGGCCATGTAGCTGACCGACATCCCGCTGTCGACGGTCAGGTTGGGCGCCAACGCGCTGATCAACGAGAAGTCACTCGCAGGATTGGAAAGGCCGCGGTGCGCCACCTTCGACGCCAGGACCCGGAGGAACTCGTGGTCCCTGCGGATGCGGGCGAGGTCGCTCTGGGTCTCGTACGGCCATGTGGCAGGTGTCGTCGCTGTGACTGTCGGGGCCTTGTACTGCAGATGGCGCGCCCGCACGACTTGGAGAGCCTCGAACCCGTTCAGATGGTGGCAACCCGGCACGAGGACGTTCAGTCCCGAGTACGCGTCGTGCACGGGCTCGGGGAACTCCATTGTCACGCCGCCCAGTGCTGTCACCACGGACGCGAAGGTGTCGAAGTTCAGCTCGACGTAGTGCTGGATGGGGATCCCGAAGTCTTCTTCGATCGCGGCTACCAACTGGCTCGGACCCTGGTACAACGAGTTCGCGATCTTGTAGGCGCCGTACCCTGTGCCTGTGTCCCTGGAGTTCGGGATGAACAGGTCCCGGGGGATCGACAGCAGGCGCACCGTCTTGTTCGACGGGTTCAGGTGCAGGATCATGATCACGTCGCTGTTCACGCCGCTCACGCCTTTTGTGCAGAGCCCGAAGGCCGGTGTCTGCTTCTGCAACCCGCACCGGGTCGTCGATCCGACCAACAAGATGTTGGTCGTCCCGGCGTCCGCGCCTCCGGTGGCGCCGGGAGTGAGGCTCTTGACCGAGACGCGGTGGACCTTGTTCGCGAGGTAATAGCCGTAGCCGAGGCCACCGACGATGAGGACGACGATCACGATGCCGAGCACGAGCAGCGTGCGCTTGATCCGCTTGCGACGTCGCGACGTGGCCGGACGACGGGACGCGTCGACATTGCGCCCGAGGGCGCGCAGGCCATCTTCGTTGGGCACCGAGCCCGGCATTGCACCAAGCCTATGAAGTGTTCCTTAACGGGACGTGAACCGGGCGCAGAATCGCGCCAATTGGGTTTTTGGCTCGGTTCCAGCCCCCCGGACAGCGCCTCCGACAGGGTGAGGTACCGTCAGGCCTTGTACGTCGTGCGCGCCGTAGCGCTGTAGGGCGCCGGCGCGACGGTCGCTTTGATCTCCATCTGTCGGTGCGGCTCGATCTGCGGCTTGGAGGAGTTCGGCTCTTCGCCCCACAGCAGGGTGACCTCGGTGCCTGGCGCGGCCAGCTCGAGGTCGACGGACGCAATGGACAAGAACTTCCGTTCGTTCCAGGTGTAGCCGCAGTACGTCGACACGCCGACGCCCTTGCCGTCCTTCACGACGGCGTCGTATTGGATCGACGAGTACCACGAGGACGGGACAGAGATGTACTTGCCCGGCAGTCCGTCGCCGAGAAGGCTGGCGAAGATCCGCTCGACGTCCTGTGCCTCCCAGACGAGGGTGACCTTCGTCCTCGGCGGGTTCCTCGCGACCTTCTCAAGTGCATCTCGTCCGACGAAGTTGTGGTCGAACTTCACATAGCTCGCGTAGCCAAGGTCGAACGGGGTGACGTAGTAGTCGGTGATGTCCTCCGAGTAGAAGCTGCCTCCGAGCGAGGTGGTGCACTCGTAGGCTGTCGCTGGCAGCCATTTGCGGTACGACTCGAGCTCATCGCCGGTATAGATGGCCGGCAACGGACAGGGGATCCAGCCCGACTCGACGGTGGCGGATTGGTAGGCGGCAGTACCGGCGGGGTGGAGGCCGCACTCACGGCCGGCGTCGAGGATGTGCTGACGCACTTCCTCGGCGTGCTCCCATGGCCCGGAGAGCTCGTAGCCAGGCTGCGCGGCGACGCCGTGACGAAGCGCCTGCACGGTGTGCCCGGCGATCTCCACCTCGCACATGGTGAAGAACCCAATCTTGGGCACCGGCGCCCTGGTCACCTTCTCCATGACCGCGAGCGCGTTCGGTCCCTGGACCTGGTAGCGGAAAACGGCGGGGTTCCCTTCACGCACGAGCGAGCTCTCGTCCATCTCGGCTTGGACGTCGTAGCCGCGGGCCTCGATGTTGTAGCGCACCCAGTTGTGCACGCTCGGCCGCCCGACCAGGTCGACCCTTTCGTGGCCATAATGGTAGAGGATGACGTCGCCGATCACCTCTCCGTTGGGGTTGCAGACCACGTAGTGCTTGGCCTTGTTCACGCCGAAGTCTTCGAAGCTGTTGACGCCCAGGTCCGACAGCAGCCGGATGGTGTCGGGCCCATCCATGAAGAGGTCCGCCATGTGGTGCGACTGGTCGAAGAGCACGCAGCTCTCGCGCCATGCGCGCTGCTCGTCGATCCAGTTGCTGAACTGGGGAGGCACCACGGGGAACACGCGAGGCCCCTGCGGCGAGTTCCGCAGTAGGTCGACGGCGCTCGTGCCGCTGCGAAGGAGGTCCTCCAAACTCTTTGCGTGCACGGTCATGGGCATGTCCTCTTCTTCAAGGTCTTCGGGTTCTTCAAGGTGATCGAGATCGCTTCAAGGTCTTCGTCGTGGTGATGGGATCGCGGTGACGACGATTCCCCGGAAGTGAGCGACCTCGCGGCGCGTCGCCACGACGCGAGCGCGCCGCGCGGTCCTCGGCACGCCTACGGCCTCTTGAAGCCCTTCGGCGGCCCGATCCAGTTCCCGATCAGCTTCAGAACTGTCGGGGCGGTGTTCTGGTAATAGCGGCTCACGTCGGTGCACACCGCCGGACCTGTTGCCGGGAAGCCACCACAGTGAACGGTCGGCGCCCCCATGGCGACAGGGCCACGGAATGCCTTCGCCGCGGCGGTGACCGTCGCCGGCGTGAGCTTCTTGTGGGCCTTGAGTACCCGGGTCTCGAGCCTGGCGAGCGTCAGCATCTGCCCGAAGGCGGCCATGGTCCACGGGTTGAAGCTCTGGGCTACCATCCCGTACCCCTTCGCGATCTTCTGGAAGGTATCCACCGACGGTGTCGACGCGCCCGACGCGCTCTCGAACACCTGTGCGTAGTACCAGCCGAGAGGTAGCTGGCCGCCGTCAGCCTTGGCGATTGTGGGCGTCAGGCACGGGCCGTTCGTGAGCACCTTCTTGTTGGTGAGCCCCAAGGACTTGAGGGTCAGGTAGGTGTCCGAGCAGACCGGGCCCCCGCTGTTGTACGCGATGAGCAGTGTGCTCGTAGCCACGTGGGCTGCTTCCATCGGCACGGTCAGGTTCGTGTCCGCCGATGTGTAGCCGACCTTGTAGACCTTCTTCACGCCCTCGTAGCGGAGCGCGTCGTAGAGGATGTTCGCGCCTTCGACCTCGGCGGGCTGGTTCGAGGGGTAGGTGATCGAGACGCTCTTGGCGTGCAGCTTCTTGGCAAAGGTCGCCTGAGGCGCCGCGATGCTCGTGCCGGTGCCGAAGAGGATGAACCCGTGGCTGTCCTTGTCGTCGACTGTGCTGAGCGACACGCCGAAGAAGATCGGCTTCCTGGAGGGGCCCAAGGCGCTCTCGAGGGCTGTGTTGCCTACGTCGACCGCCCCGGCCACGACCGCCGAGACCCTCGGGTCGTTGGCGAACTGCTGCCCGCACTTCGTCGCGCTGGCCACTGTTGTCGGGATGGCGCAGAAGACGAGCCGCACCGGATGCCCGTCGATGCCGTGAGCGTGCTGGTTCAGGAACTGCTGCGCGAGCTTCGCTCCTGTTGTGAAAACCGGCGCGATGGCAGCCGTGGATGTCCGCTGGTTCACGACGCCGATGTAGACGGGAGCAAGCTTTGAGCTCGCCGCACCGTGCCCGCCGACATACTTCGCGAAATTGATCACCGTCTTGGGCTTCCCGCGAGCGCTCGCTCCCGCAGGCCCCGCCCCCGCTCCAGCCGCGCCGACAAGTAGCGCCAGTGCGGCAGCACCGCACGCGGCGGGCTTGAGCGCGCGCGTCAAACGTCCCCGTGGCGTATGCATCCCGTCCCCCTCCCTATGTGTGCGCCTTTGTGCGCCCGGCGCCGGATTTCGGGCAATATCGGTATGTCACGGGCGCGTGACAACAGTACCAAATCGCCCTGCGGCCAGGCTCGCCAGCCGAAGACGCACTGCTGGAGTACGCAGCACCGGGCGGAAGTGCCCCGTCGCTCGCCACGCCAGGCGAGCCTGCTGTTACGGTGCGCCGGAGAAGACCGAGCAGACGAGGGGCGCATGGGAGCACTCGACGACAGGGTGGTCATCGTGACCGGTGGCGGGCAGGGGATCGGTCGCGCCTACTGCGTTGGCTTCGCTCGTGAAGGTGCCTCGGTCGTTGTTGCCGACATCGGCGACACGTCGGCAGTCGAGGCAGAGCTCGCAACGCTCGGCGCACCGGCCCTCGGCGTCCACGTCGACGTCTCCGACGCCGCGTCCACCGAGGCGATGGCGCGCGCCGTGGCCGAACGCTTTGGGAAGATCGACGTGCTGGTGAACAACGCGGGATTCTTCAAGAAGGCGACGGTGGGGCACTTCACCGAGATCTCCGTCGAGGAATGGGACCTGGCCTTCGCTGTCAACGTCCGCGGCGCATGGCTATGCACCAAGGCCGTCTATCCCTATATGAGGTCCCAAGAGTACGGGAAGATCATCAACATCTCTTCATCGACCGCCTGGAAAGGCGTGCCCGGGTTCCTCCACTACGTCTCGACCAAGGCAGCCATCGCCGGCTTCACGAGATCCCTGGCGCGCGAGGCCGGCACGGACGGGATCCGCGTGAACACCCTTGTGCCCGACATCATCCCGGACGACGAGATTGCCGCTCGGCACCCTGCAGCGGACCAGCTCGCCATCTCCCAGCGCTGCCTCCAGCGCACCCAGGTACCCGAGGACATGGTGGGCGCGGCGGTGTTCCTCGCTAGCGCCGGCTCGGACTTCGTGACCGGGCAATCGGTGCACGTGAACGGCGGGGTCTACTTCGTCTGACTCCCCCGATCGGCCTCGGGCCAGGTCGGCACGCCGAGGGCGCGTGCTTGCAGGTCGATCCCAGCCTGGATCGCCACGCGCTCGTGTCCTCGTGGCGCGACCAATGAGACACCGACGTTCCACCTCACCGGCAACGAGACGACCGGCATCCCGGTCATGTTCCACTGCGCGGTGAGGGCGATCATCGGGTCCCCTGCGCCGCCGGCGTGTCCGCGGGCGTAGCCGTCGCCACGCGGTGGCGGCACGACGGCGAGCGTCGGCTCCACGAGGAGGTCGACGCCGTGCTCGGCGAACCATCCTTCGCGCGCTGCCGTGGTGCGGGCGCGCTGCTGGTGCGCCGCGATGTACGCCCCGGCGTCGGTGAAGGCATCGGCCGCCTCGAGCATCTCGGCGATCGCCGGTCGGTACCGGTCGCGCCGCCCGGTGAACTGCGCGTGGTAGGTCCGCATCTCGGTGAACAGCACGGTGGTCAAGTCGTCCCAGTCGACCGACCACAGCGGTGCGGCGACGAGGTGCGCACCGAGTGCGACGAGGGCGCGCTGCGCCTCGTCGAACCCTGCGGCGACCGCCGGGTCCCACGGGAAGTCCGGATGCGGTGCGCCGACGGCGACCGTGCGCCCCTCGAGCGGTCGCCGCTCCTCGCTCGCGCACAGGGGGAGCGGGGCGAGCGGCTCGGGAGGGGGCATCAGTGCCGAGGTCGCCGGCACCGTCGCCATGACCGTGAGCAGCGCCGCCGCGTCAGCGACCGTGCGCGCCATGGGCCCGGGATGGTCGAGCGAGGGCGCGAGGGGGATGATCCCCTCGATCGACACCCGGCCGTGGGTCGGCTTGATCGTGCTCGTCCCGCAGCACGCCGAGGGGATCCGCAGCGAGCCGCAGGTGTCGGTGCCGAGGGCGGCCGGCACCATGCGGGTGGCCAGCGCCGCAGCGCTCCCCCCGCTCGACCCGCCGGCGACCCGGGAGAGATCCCAGGGGTTCCCCACTTGGTCGGTCGTCCCGCCTGCCGCGAACTCGTGCGTGTGGGTATGGCCGAGCACCACCATGCCGTCTCGGCGGAGCCGGGCGACGACCGCGGCGTCGGCGGCCGCGGGCCCGTCGTCGAGGACCCGGCTCGACGCGGTCACCGGTCGGCCGGCGAGCGCGTAGAGGTCCTTCAGCGCGAGCGGGATCCCGCACACGAGTGGTGCGTCCATGCCCTCGGCGGCGAGGCGGCGGTCCGCCTCCCGAGCATCTGCGCGCGCGGCGTCGGGATAGAGGCGCGCCCAGGCGTTCACGGCATCGGGCGCCCCGTCGAAGGACGGCGGGCCCCCGTTGCGCGACTCGGCGCGCGAGAGGCACGCCTCGGTGAGCTCGAGCGCGCTGAGCTTGCGGGCACGCAGCATGGCGGCGGCCTCGAGGACGCCGAGATCGGCGGCGTCGCCGGAGGCCATGCCCGTCACTTGGGGCTCACCGCTGTGGCCAGGTGTGCCACAGCCCGGTGGTGTCCCCGACGGTCGAGACGGAGAGGCGCTCGAGACGCGACCGGGTGGGCTGCTCCAGCTCTTCGGTCCACAACGCGCCGCCGTAGAGGGCTTTGGTGAGCGCCTCGCGTGCCGCTGCGTCCGGAAAGGCGCGCAGCCACACGAAAGTGTCGGTGTCTTCGAGCGACGGGAAGCAACCGAGCACCTTGATCCCGAGCCGTTCCATCTCGGGGAACAGGCGCGTCTCGAGCAGCTCGACGAGCGCTGCCCGCTCCCCCGGCTTCGCCGTATAGGTGCGGAACTCGATGACTGCGGCCACGGCCACCTCCCTCTCACCGGACTCGACGATCGTAGTGCCAGGACGCAGAGGCGCCCGCTTCGTCAGGGCGCGTCGCAGGACAACTCGCGCGATCTGGGACCGAGTGTCGTGTCGCAGCGCCCAGGCCCACGCGATCGAACGCGGGCGGTTCCAGCTCTCCCGGGACTCCTACAACCACCCGTCCCGACATCGCCCGATTCGGCAGCCAACCGGTGCGCTCCTCCATCCGCAGTGCCGACGAGGCCACGGCCGCCTTCTTGCACCGGCTGAAGGACGGAGAGGCCAAGGCCGGCTATCCACGGTTCAACCGGCTATCCACGGTTCAAGTCGTACAAGGGATCCCGCACGGTCTTCTACGACCAGCCGGTCTCGTGGTCCCTCGGGCTCGGGAGCGACAAGCGCAAGAGCACGCACTCCGCGCCCTACCTCCAGGGCATCGGCGAGATTGAGCGCAACATCGGTGCCGTGGACCGGGGCATCACCGTCACCGCCGCCCTCCCCGACGGCACCATGCTCCGCATGCCGGGGTTCTTGACGGACGCGCCGTCACCGCACGAGCAGTTCACTAGCACGGGGCCGGGTCGGCTCCTCACGCGCTAGACGCGGTAGCTGCGTAGTCCTCGGACTGCGCGAGGTATCTTGCGACAGGCCCGTAAGGTCACCGTCGGTGACTTCTCTGACGGCTGGAGCCGCCAGCTTCTTTTCAGGCCGCTTGCGCGTCCGGACGGGCCAGTCCAGCCCGAAGGATGTTGCGGGCGGCGTTCACGTCGGCGTGGGCCTCGTGCCCACAG
>JAJZMN010000190.1 GCA_021850345.1 Actinomycetes bacterium
CGAGCTCTCCTTCGATCGCAGGGTCGACCAAGAGCATGCTCGCCCCGGCGTGCGCCACGATGTAGGCGATCTCGTCGCGGGTGAGGCGGAAGTTGATCGGCACGAGCACCCGGCCGAACCCGCAGACGCCGAAGAAGGAGACGAGCAGGCGCGCGCTGTTGTGCGAGACGATCGCCACGCGCTCACCCGGCCCGATGCCGTAGTCGTCGAGCGCAGCCGCCTGCGCCCGAGCGAGCTCGGCGACACGACGGTAGGTGAGGCCGTCGAGCGGCTCGGCCGGCTGGTCTGGCTCGTCGACCACTCCGACTCGACCGCCGTAGACGGCCTCGGCACGGTCGAGGAAGTCTCGGGCGCTGAACGGCACGATCATGGCTCGCCCCCCTGTCTCTTCGGTGCCGGCTTTCGCGCCGGCGGTCCAGACGGCGCACGGCTCGGTACGGTCGCGTCTGCCTGTCCCACCACCTGTGGTCACTGTAGGTCCGGGGGCGCACGTGGTGCGCGGCGAACCGCGCGCGCCGGATCGCCGGCCGCCTCGTCGTGCGGCGCGCCCGAGCCGTTGGCGGAGTGGAGAACATGACCGCGTCGCGCCGGCCCCGCCGAGGTGACGACGGCATCTGCCGTCAAGATCGACAGGGCGAGCGCTGCGGGCAGCGCGTCGCGCCACCCCTACGCCCGCGTCGCGGTCGTGTCTTGCTGCACCCGTCCTAGGTGCATCGCCCATCCCCATCGAGCTCCCCGACCGACGGTGGCCGGCGTCGACGTGGTCATCCTTTGCCCGTCCTATATCGGCCGGACCGGGCCCCGACTGAACTGGTGGCTCTAACCTTTGTCCGTGAGCGCCGGGGGGCGCCCGGACGCGGCCGGGCACGTTGAGGCTGGAAGGGCGCCGCGCGCGCTGCGGCTCTCCGTGCGAGGCGGGCCGGCCACGTCTCGCACCGCCGGGCCGCTCGAGACCCCGGCAGGGCAGTGAGCGGCACCACGCACCGGCGTCCTGGGGTGGCGATCTTGGTGCTCGTCGCGTGGGGGCTCCTCGCGGCCGCGCTCTGCGACCTGCTCGACACGCAGCTTCGCGTGAAGCCCGCCGTGCTCGCGGTCGCTGCCGCGGTCTTGGTTGGCGTCGGCACGCTCCTCGCAGCCGCAGTGGCCGCCGACCGCCGCAGGGCGGACCACCGTCTCGCTCGAGAGCTCCGCCGGGCTTCTGCGATGCTCCGGTCGATCGAAGCCGTCACCGATCCGGGGCTGGCCTTCCTCGACCTCGACGACCTCCTCGCGACCGTGCTCGGGCGCACGGAGGAGGCGCTGGGTGCAGACGTCGTCGCCGTGCTGCTCGCCGACGCCGACGGCTCGACGCTCCGGGTGCGTGCGTCGAGCGGCGCGACGGAGCTCGCCCCGGTGGGCGGCGAGGTACCCGCCGACGAGGGGGTCCTCGGGGCGGTGACGCCGTGGGCACGTACCGTCGTCGTGCCCGACGTCGCTGCGAGCGGGCTCGGGGCACTGCCGGAGTGGCAGCGAGACGTCGCGTCGCTCATGGTGGCCCCGCTCGTCGTGCTCGGCACCTCGATCGGGGCCATCGAGGTGGCATCACGCGCGCAGCGGACCTTCGACGCTGCGGAGCGGCGGCTCCTCCAGGTGGTGGCGGACCACGTGGCCGCCGTCGTCGAGCGGGCACGGCTCGACGAGCTCGCCACTCGCGGCTGGTTCGGCGTCGACCACGCGAACCTGCAGCTGCGGCTCCTCGCGCGTGGCGGCACGGCGCTCGGGAAGGCCCTCGATGACTACCACGACGCGATGGAGGAGCTCGCCGACGTCGTGGTCCCCGACTTCGCCGACTGGTTCGGCGTGCACGTGCTCGACGATGCCGGCGCGCTGCGCGAGGTCGTCCAGCGCGCGGCACCGGCGGCGTTCCCCCGACGTGCGGGCTCGAGCGCCTCGCACCCGCATCCCAAGGGTGACGCGCTCGTGCGCTCGGCGATGGCACTGCACCGACCCCAGGTCCTCATGCCGACCTCCCGGCTCACAGAGGAGGCGATCGGCGCGACGCTGCACACCCACGAGAGCCTCGGGGAGGCTCCCGACGTCTCTTCCATGCTCGTCGTCCCCGTCGAGGTTCGCGGCGCGTGCATGGCGTCGCTCACCTTCGTGACGGGACCCGAGCGCCGTGGCTACCGCCCTTCGGACCTCGAGACGGGGAGGGAGCTCGCCGAGCGTGTGGGCGTGGCGATCGAGCGCGTGCACTCCTGGCAGGCCGCCCAGCGCGCCGGTGAGGTGGCCGCCCGGGACGCCGAACGGCTCCGCCAGCTGGTGGAGGTGTCCCTCGTCGTGAACGCGCAGTTCAGCGAGGAAGAGGTGCTCGAGCTCCTCGTCGAGCACACGCGCAGGGCTCTGTCCGCCGACGCCGTGGTCGTCCGCGCGCTGTCGGGGCCGTCGCCTCGCGCCGAGATGGAGTGGCCCGCTCCTGGCACCGAGATTCCTCGCGGCCTTGACGGGGTGGAGATCGCCGCCGCGCTCGAGGCGGGGGCCGCGGCCGTCGCGCACAGCGCGAACGTCGCTCGCAGCGCGGCCGTCGCGCACAGCGCGAACGTCGCTCGTGGCCTCGCCGAGCGCGATGTTGGCAGCGCCGATGCGCGGGCGGACACCACCGGCTCGGCGCCGACCTTCGGCGGGGAGCTCCTGCCCCGAGGGTGGATCGCCGCGCCGATCACCGACGCGAGCGGTGCGGTGCACCGCGCGGTGGTGGCAGTGGGGGCACCGGGCGCCACCTACAGCCTCGAGGACGAGTCGGTCCTCACCGTCCTCGCGCAGATGGCGTCGGTGGCACTGCGAAATGCCCGCCTCTACGGCGAGGTCCTCGAGAACGAGCAGCGCCTCGAGACCGTGGTGGACTCCTCGCCGCTCGCGATCGCCGAGCTGCGCCCGTCGGGGGAGGCCCAGTGGTGGAACAGGGCTGCCGCGGCGCTCTTCGACTGGCCGGACCGGTCCGCGCCGCGCCGGATCCCGGTACGGCCAGGCTCCGAGCTGGTGATTGCCGGCCTCATCGACTCGTCGTTCAACGGCAGACCGATCACCGGCGTCGCGCTGCCGATCACCGGCTCGGGTGGCCAACCCCTCGAGTTGTCGGTCTCCGCCTCACCGCTCGGCCCCGCGGGCGCGGTCAGCAGCGTGCTCGTGGTCGCAGAGGACGTGACCGCTCGCCAGCGGATGCTCGAGCAGCTCCATCAGGCCGAGCGCCTCCAGGCCATGTCGCGGATGGCCGGAGCCCTCGCGCACGACTTCAACAACCTGCTCACGGTGATCCTCGGGTGCGGCGATTCCCTCATGCACCGGATCGGTGACGACGAGGACCTGGGCCCCGACGTCGCTGCCATCCATCGTGCCGGGACGCGTGCTGCGGCGCTCACGAGCCAGCTGCTGCGCATCGGTGGGCAGCGCCCTGCCGTGGAGCCCGAGCTCGTGCGGCTCGACGAGGTGATCACCGCCATGGAGCCGATCCTCGCTGGCGCGCTCGGCGAGCACTCGCGCCTGCGCATCAACGCCGCAGCGGGAGAGTCGATCGTGCGGATCGACCCGGCCGAGCTCGAACGGTGCCTCTTGAACCTCGTCATCAACGCGCGCGACGCGATGCCCGACGGCGGGACGTGCACGGTCAGGAGCGCGCGCATCCTCGCGCCGGACGGGCTGCGCGGCAGCGAGCTGGTGGCCCTCTCGGTCTCCGATGACGGCACTGGCATGGACGACGAGACGGCAGCGCACTGCTTCGAACCGTTCTTCACGACCAAGGGCCGGGCGCGTGGGACGGGGCTCGGGCTCGCCGCGGTGCACGCCATGGTCTCCCAGGCAGGTGGTGACGTGCGGGTGGCGACCTCGCGGGGGGAGGGGACGACCTTCACGATCACGCTGCCGGTCGTGGCGGACGTCGCGGGCCCGACGGCGTCAGGTCCAGCGCGCGACGGCGGAGTGGCGGGCGCCCCCAATCGCTCTGGAAGGCTGCTGGTCGTCGACGACGAGCCGGAGGTGCGCCGCCTGGTCGTCCGCCAGCTCGAAGCAGCCGGCTACGAGGCCCTCGCCGCGGCCAATGCCGGCGATGCCTTGCAGCTGCTCGCCTCCCACGGTCCAATCGACCTCTTGGTGACCGACGTCGTCATGCCGGGCATGAACGGGATCGAGCTCGCCAACGCCGTCCGGCTGTCCTTTCCAGGAATGAAGGTGCTCTTGGTGTCGGGTCATCTCGACGACGAGTCGCGTGCGATGGGATCGCGTCTTGGAAACGCCGTCATCGTCACCAAGCCCTTTTCGTCCGACGAGCTCGCGCGGGCGGTGCGCACACTGCTGGGTCCGTCGAGACCGCGGCCCTAGCGCGGCCGGACGGCGCGCGCGTCGGCGCGCGCCGACGCGCGGTGGTGCGTTCGCGCTGTGTTCGCGCGAGGGCCGTGCGAAGAGCGCGCCGTTCATGGCTCGAAGCGATAGCCGACGCCGCGCACCGTCTGGATCCAGCAGTCGCGCTGCTCTGTGCGGCAGAGCTTCTGGCGGATGCGCCGGACGTGCTCGGTGACGGTGCCGGCTTGCTGGCACGCAGAGGACGAGCCCCACACGTGGCTCAGCAGCTCTTCTCGATCGAAGACCTGGCGAGGTGCGGATGCCAAGAACACGAGGAGATCGAACTCCTTCATGGTCGTCTCGACGAGCTCATCGCGCAGGCGCACCTCACGCGCGACGGTGTCGATCTCGAGATCGCCGAACTGCAGCACGCGAGGCACGGGGGGCACCTTGGGCGCGTGCTCGGCCCGGCGCAGCACGCTCGCGACGCGAGCGGAGAGCTCGGGTCCTGAGAAGGGCTTCACCACGTAGTCATCTGCGCCGAGGCGGAGACCCTGCACCCGGTCGGACTCGCTCATCTTCGCCGAGACGATGATGACCGGGACGTCGCTGTGCCGCCGGAGATCGGCAAGGACGTCGAAGCCGTCTTCATCTCTCAGCACGAGATCGAGGAGCACGAGGTCAGGGGTGGCATCGGCGAGCGCCGCCTTCACCTCGCCGGCGCTCGCGGCCTCCGAGGCGCTGTAGCCCTCGCCCTCGAGCATCCGCACGAGGGCTCGCCGGACGTCCGGATCATCGTCGACCACGAGGAGCCGGCCCAGCGACGGCCGCCGGCGGTGGTGCTCGTCGACTGCTACCACGGTGACCCCCATGCCGTTCTCGTCGTCAGCCGTTTCCCGGCGGTCCCCGTTGCCAAGTGTACTCACGGGTCTACGTGCTGCCCGCTGGCGTGGTGTAGGAGACCGTCGCCATGGGTGAGCGCCAGTTCGCCCCGAGGTAGGCGACGACCACATAGGTGTAGGTGGTCCCCGCGGCGAGCCCGCTGTCGAGGCACGGGCCCGCCGTCGCGCTCGTGCACACGGTGGTCGCCGTGGTGGTGGGGTCACGGATCACCTCGTAGCGAGTGCCGCTCGGCTCCGGCGGGTTGGACCAGTCGATGTCGACCGAAGACGTCGAGACCTCGGTCGCCTTCACGCCAGTCGGTGCAGCGAGGGGGTCCGCCTTGGCGACCGCATATGTGTGCGTCGTGCTCGTCGCAGCGAAGTACGCCCACGCGGTGCCGGTCGTCGCGAGGAGGAAGGCTGCGACCACCACGAATGCCCACGGGTAGGGGTGGTGGCCGCCGTCGTGGCTCGAGACGTGGCGGGCCCATCGGGCTCTGCGCCACGGCGTGCGTGCCGAGGTGAACAGCGACATCCGCTTGCGACCGTGGCGCGCGGCTTCCGTGGCGTGGCGCGGGGTCACGAGTGCACTGTGACGTCGACGGGGATGTGGAACGAGGCGTTTTGGCATGTCGTGTTCGATGTGCTCGCCATCGAGGCGCCTGTCGGCACTGTGACCGTCTGCACGCCGTGCGCGAGGGAGATGTCGAGCCCGCTTGCCACGCTCGCCGAAACCGAGACACCGGCGGAGGAGGCCGTGCATCCACTGCCGCCGCCGACGACCGTGATCGTGCCGTCCTCGGTGACTCCCGTCACCGTCACCTGGTAGCCGTTCGGATTTGTGAGCGTGAGCCGCAGGTCGGCCGAGTGGCCGGGTGAGAGCTCCTTTGTCGCTGGCGGTGTCCCTGTAGCCGGCTGGACGACAGCAGGGGCGATCTGTGACACCGCGACGTCGCCGACTCCAGCACCGCTCGAGGTGAAATAGGCGACGGCGGTCCCTGCGCCCATCCCGACGACGAGAACAGCCGCCGCCCAGACGGCGAGGGGCAGCCGCCACCAAAAGCGTCGGTAGGCGGGGTAGCGCCTGCGCTTCGCGGGGGAGCGCAGCGCATGGCGCGCGCCGGCATGCTGTGAGCGGCGGGCGTTCACGAGCACCCCGTGCGCTTCGTCTGGAGACGGAAGCACGTGCGCTCGGCGGACGTGTTCGGCGTGCTGCGCATTCCTGTACCTCGACGGTGATGAGGTCGCGCGACCCTGGTCGTGAGCACGGTCCCTTCGGGTTCCTCACCCCGGGGTCGGTTGCCGGGCCACGAAGACGACGCTCCGTGCACCGGTTCGACGACCGTTGCAACCTCGGCGGACCATGCGAGCTGACCGGGCGGCTACGAGGAGGTCGCTGTGACCTTCAGCTCCGGCGTGTGGCTGTTGCAGCTGGTCTGTGTCGCGCTGGTCGAGTTCACGAGTTGGACCGTGTATGTACCGCTGTGGTGGTTCGTGGTGGCGTTCGAGTGCGGACCGATTGTGATACCCGTCAGCGACACGGTCATCGTTGTCGTGTCGGAGTTGCTCGCAGCGGGCGCAGTTGCGCCTGTGCCGATCGCGAACCAAGAGGCCTTGCACCCCGTGATCACCGTGAGCACACCAGTAGCTGTGTATTCCGCTGTGCCGCTCGACGCTGTTTTCGCCACAGCGATCGTCACACTGGCCAGATGCGTCATCGCTTCCGTCTTGTTCGTTACCGTCCAGGTATAACCTGCATAGCTCTCGTTTGTTGTGCCAGGAGTCGAGGGCAGCAGTGCGCTCGGTGGCGAGCCGGTTGTGTTCTTGTAGTGGAACGCCGCCGTCCCTGCCGAGACTGTGAATGTCCCCGTAGTGTTGATGGAGCCGACGGTCGTGCTGCCCTTTCCGGTGCCGGTGGTCGAGAAGTACGCGGCCGCAATGCCACCGGTGCCCAGGCTGACGCCGAGGACGGCGCCGATGACGGTCAGTTTCGTGCTGAATCTCGGAAGCTTCACTGTTCCTTCCCTTTCTTCGTGAACCGGTCGCACGTATCTGTTCGTGTTCCGGTGCTGCGCAATGGGCGCTCGACGTTCGTCATGTCACCTGCCGATTCCCCCGCGACCGGTCGCCCGGGGAGGGGACGCGGGAGCCCGATTGAGAGATCTCAGCGATCCTGCCGTAGGCGCGCACGTGTGCTCCGTTGACCAGGTTCGCCGTGACGTCTCGGCCAGGTGCCTCGACCAGACGGGTCGCCCAGGGATGGGGAGGGAGGAGCCACAGCATGCAGACCGCAAGCAGTGACCATCGGACGATGCCCGAGTGGAGCGCGTAGAAGATGTCGAAGCGCTTGGTGGGGTTCACGAGGTGAATCAAGTGCCCGGCGCCGATCATCACGCCGGACGCGATCCCGAGCACGAAGACGAGGCTTACCAGCGCCAGCATCGTGGACTTCCACAGCGGCATCCGCTGCGCGCTGACGAGCCGGTGGTCTGCGGCGTGCGCAGGACCGCGCCTGGGGCCTGGATGCTCACGGTGCCGGCGGTGCAGTGCCGCGTGGCGGTGGAAGCCGTGCCGCGCCTGACGGACGTGACGCGACACCGTTGCATGCACAGGCGGTGACCCTGCCGAGCCGAGGCCAGTGCCCGCTGGTGCAGCGTCTTGCAAGCGAGCGTCGTGGAGGAGCCCGTCGACCGAAGAGGCGAGACGTAGCGCCGGCGCGCGGCGACGAGCGGGCGTTTCGTCGAGTGACTCCTGTCGTCGTGCCATGTCCCTGCTCCTCTTCACGCGCTGGGGGTCGCCGGCCTCATATGGTCACCGACGCCGTGCTGGCCCGAGCTCGACGGCGGCGGGGGGTACCGGCCGGCCGAGGAGGAAGCCCTGGACGATGTCGCAGCCGAGGTCTTGGACCACGTCGAGCTCGTCGTTCGTCTCGACGCCCTCTGCGACGACTTCGAGGCCGAGGTCGTGGGCGAGCCGGACGACCGCTTGCATGATCCGGGTGTCACCGTGGTCGGCGACGTCTTTTACGAAGGTCCGGTCGACCTTCAGCTGGTCGACGGGCAGCCGGCGCAGGTAGGCGAGCGACGAGTAGCCCGTGCCGAAGTCGTCGATGGCGATCTGCACACCGAGGTCCTTGAGGACCGAGAGGGTGGCTTCGTGGTCGGCGTCCTCGCTCAGGAGTACCGTCTCGGTGAGCTCGAGCATGAGCGAGGAGGCAGGCATCCCGGTGTGCTCCAGCACGCGGGTGACGCGGCGGACGAAGTCACGGTCGTCGAGCTGACGGGCGGAGACGTTCACGGCCATGCGGGGCACCACGCCCATCACGGCGGCCCACGCCATGGCCTGGCGGCAGGCCTCTTCGAGCACCCATTCACCGATGGTGATCATCAGGCCGGACTGCTCCGCGATGGGGATGAACTCGAGCGGCAAGACGATGCCCTTGTCGGGGTGCTCCCAGCGCAAGAGCGCCTCGAAGCCCATGACGTGCCTCTGGCGAGAGTCGTAGAGGGGTTGGTAGACGAGGCGCAGCTCGTCCTGTTCGATCGCTCGATGCAGGTCGCTGGTCGTGGCGAAGCGTGCCACTCGCGGGCTGTCGTCGATCTCGGCCACCGCCACCCGGTTGCGCCCGGCGCGTTTGGCGCTGTACATGGCGGCGTCGGCCTGGCCGAGCACCTCATCGGCTCCCTTCCCCGGATACCGAACGCTCGCCATCCCAGCGCTCACGGTGAGCCGGACATCGCTGCCGGCTACCGCCATCGGTGCTGCAGCGGAGACCCGGAGCACCTCCGCGCGGTGCTGGCCCTCGACTGCAGGGTTGGTGAGGCCCTCGATGAGGACGACGAACTCGTCGCCGCCGAGGCGGGCCACCATGTCGCCGGGGCGGACGTTCGCGCTGAGACGAGCGCCCAGCTCCACGAGCACCGCGTCACCGCACGCATGGCCGTAGACGTCGTTTATGACCTTGAAGTCGTCGATGTCGACGAACACGACCGCGATTCCCCCAGGTTGGCGGGAGAGCCGAGCGAGGGCTCGGTCGAGCTGGTCCAAGAAGAGCGTGCGGTTCGCGAGGCCGGTGAGCGGGTCGTGCAGCGCGAGGTCGGCAAGGCCCCGGTGGAGCGACTCGATCTCCGCGTCGAAGCGCTTGGCCATGTCGACGAGGCTCGCATGACTGCTCTTCACCACCATGGCCGTCGCATCGCGCACGATCGCGGTGCCGACGCCCAGATGTCGGGCCTCCTCTTCGATCACCTTGCAGGTGATGTCGCTCCACCAGAAGTTCAGCTTGGTGAGCAAGGTCACCGAGAGATGGACGATCGTTCGCGGTGGCCGGCGCTCACGTTCGCACGTGAGGTCCTCGGGTTCGCTCGGGTGCTCGGGTTCGCTCGGGTGCTCGGGGCCGGCTCCGTTCGGGAAGGCAGCCTTGTCCAGCGCGCGCGGCACCGCTGACGCCGAGCTGCTGGTGACCTTGGGCAGCACGCCCACGGGACCGAGGGTCTCGGCGAACTTCTGTGCCACGAGCTCGCGCTGGGCGGCGGCCAGCCCGACCGAGGCGATCGTGGAACGATCCTTCAGGTTCGCGACCTCGCCCGTCTGGAGCCAGCGCACGATCGAGAGGGTGCCGAGGGAGGTGACGTCCCAGAGGGGGTCTGTGCGCCACGCGCCGTCGACCCGCCCGCTGACGGTCTCGAGGTAGCGCGCCTGGCACTGGGCGAGGATGTCGGCGTCACGCGCTGCGAGCGCGCCAGCGAGCGCGAGGTGGTCCGCGCTCCTCGTACCCGTGACCACGCCTCCAGAGCCGTTCGCCGAAGGCGTGGCCACGGGTCGGCCGTTGGCCCCCGTCGACGTCATGATCGCCAACATCGGCACGAAGCGCCCGACGCTTGATCTTTTCCCTGCTGAGGGCGCTACGCGGTCCGACCTGGTCTGGAACCTGGGTGCTCGGTGCGTTTTTCAGGGACGTCTGCGTCTTCCGAGCGACGTGTGCTTGGAACGTGCGGTCTTGGAGCGTTCAATGCGCCTCGCGCAAGCGGGTGCAGACCGCCTGCATGGCTTTCGCGTGCAACTTGCAGGCCCTGCTCTCGCTCACCCCGAGCCGCGCGCCGATCTCCTTCAGGGTCCGGTCCTCGAAGTAGTACATGAAGAGCACGTCCTGCTCGCGCTCGGGAAGCGACGAGATGGCCGCACGCAGCATGCGGGTCTCCTCGGCGCGCTCGAACGCCTCGGCAGGATCGTCAGTGACGGCGACGAGCTGTTCGACCCATTCGTCGAGCTCGACCAGCTGTCCGCGCGAGAGCTCGGCCGTGAGGGCATGGAAGGCGGCTGCGGTGAGCCCGAGCTCCTCGCGCACCTCCTCGGTCGTTGGCGCCCGCATGAGCCGCGCCTCGAGCGCGCCGGCAGCATCTGCGAGCGCGCGTTGACGAGCGCGCAGCGACCGCGGCGTCCAATCGGCGGCCCGCACCGCGTCGAGGATGGCGCCGCGGATGCGCGGCACGGCGAACGTCTCGAAGCGGACCTGTCGAGCAGGGTCGAACCGCTCGATCGCGTCGATCAGACCGAAGACGCCGTGCTGGGACAGCCGTTCACGCTCGACGTGGCGGGGGAGTGACCCCTTTAGTCGCGAGACCACGAAACCGACAAGTGAGAGGTACGACTCGACCAGTGCGGTTCGGTCAGACTTGTGGCGTTGCGAGAGGTACCGAGTCCACAGCTCGTCTCTCGTGTCGGCCACCGACGTCCGGCGGTACTGCCATGGGACCAGCTCGCCACGCGCGGGCGCCGCGATGTACGTCATCCCCATCACCCCTATCCCAGGCCACGACCGAGAGGGCCGTGGTCTCCCGCCTCGAAGAATAGGGAGGCCGGAGCGAAAGTGCAACCGACGCTGCCGTCGACGTGCAACCGTGCGCGCCATGCCACGCGGCGGGGTCTCGTGGCGCCGGTCACATGGCGCCGGTCACATGGCGCCGGTCACATGGCCGGCACGCGTCGGCGAGCCTCAGGCGACGGAGCGGTCGTCCGGGCCTCGCCCGGAGGGCTCGAGCAGCGACGAGAGATCGGCGTCGCCTGCCGCGGCCTTGTTCGCCGCCATGACGTCGTCCCACAGCTCCTTTCGATAGACGCGGCGGTCAGGCGCGTCCACCCCGATGCGGACGTAGCGTCCGACTGGCCTGATCACGGTGATCGTGAGGCCGTCGGCCATGTTGGGGCCCTCGAGCGTCAGGCTGGGATTGCCCTTGGTGAGCGAGGCCAGCCCCACGCGAAGCCCGTTGCCCACCACGACGGACTCGCCGACGCGCCGGTTGAAACCGATGGTCGCCTGCGCCTGGATCGAGGGGTGCCCGCTGCGTGCGACTTCCACGCGGGCCTCCTCCTCGTCGATCTCGACGGAGATGGGTGCGCCGATCTCGAATCGTGCTTCGGTCTCGGAGACCGCGCTGGCCGAGACCCGGACAGGGGGGTCGACGCCCGGTG
>JAJZMN010000186.1 GCA_021850345.1 Actinomycetes bacterium
TCATGGAGGTGGTGGGCGAGGCGACGGGGGGCGCTGTGACGGTGGCGGTGTGACCGATGAGAGGGCCGACGTTCCTGTGGCGACGACAGGTGCCCCGTGTCAGACCCTGTGTGGTTGTGGATGTGGACGTGGCCCGTGGCGCAGATGTGGTGCCGGCTGTGGCTGTGGTTGCTGTGGTGCCTGCCAGCCGTGTCGCTGGGGATGTTTTCGGCGGCGGCCGAGCCGGGTCGGACGGGTTGGCTCCCTGTCCCTGTTCCAGCGGACCGGCCCGCCCCTGTCAACGCGCCAAAGACTGCCGGCTCGGCAAGCGCCGTGTAAACGACGGGTGCGCCATCCGGCCCGGTGATCCGTCTCGCTCGTCGGCGGGTAAGCGAAAGCCATGAACTGGACGTGGACGATTCGCTCTTCGGATGGCGGGATGAACGGGTTGGAGTTCACCCGCGCGACTACCGCGGGTCGGTTCTCGCGGGTGCTGGTGCACGCCGCACCCGCCCACGCACAAGTGGAGATCAGAGGCGACGACGACCGGCTCATCGCCCGCGGTGATCTCGAGCGCGAGGGCGAGTACTCGCCGATGACCCTGGTGGAGATCGACGGTCCTCACCTTCGACGGCGAGAGATCTGGCCGGACGACAGCCTCTACGGCGTCCCTGTCATGATCGCCGGGGGAGAAGTGGGACTGCTCGAGCGATGGGAGCACTCCGACGATCACACCTGGTGGCGCTGGTCCGTCGAGTTCTCGAACCACACCGGGCGCCCCTCCGACTGGGCGCCCCCGGGGCAGGTGCAGCGACGTTGAGCGGCCTCGATCCAAGAAGCGTCAGACGATCGAGCGGGCCGCCTCGACGATCTCGACCGCGCCGTTGAAGACGTCCTCGAAGGAGAGAGCAAGGGGTGAAAGGCCGAACCGGCACAGCGCAGGCGGGCGGAGATCGCCGAGGACTCCGCGCGTCGCTGCGATCTCCAGCAGGGTCGCCGCACGGTCATGGCGAAGGGAGACCTGTGCGCCTCTCGCCTCTGCGTGCCGGGGCGATGCAATGTCGAGACCGGGCACTCGAGCAGCTTCGACGACATCGACGAAGAGCTGGCCGAGCGCCTTCGACTTCGTCCGCACCTGCTCGATGGTGATGTCCTCGAAGACGTCGAGCGCGGCGTCGAGCGCGCTCATCGCCATCACGGGCGGCGTCGAGGTGAGGAACTTGCGGATGCCGCGCGCCGGCTCCCAAAGGAGATCGAATGCGAACGGCTCGGTGTGGCCGAGCCAGCCGGGCACCGGGTTGTCGAGGGAATCTTGCAGCGCGCGTCGCACGTACACGAAGCTCGGTGCACCGGGTCCTGCATTGAGGTACTTGTACGTGCATCCGACGGCGAGGTCGACGCCGTTCGCCTCACAACCCACGGGCACCACACCGACAGAGTGGCAGAGGTCCCACAGGACGACAGAGCCCACGGCGTGTGCGGCCTCGGTGATCTCAGGAAGGTCCAGGAGCGCGCCCGTCCGAAAGTCGACCTGCGTGAGACAGCAGACGGCGACTTCGCCGCCGAGCTGTTCGAGGGTGGCGACGAGCTCCGACCGGTCGACCACCTCGAGCGTTGCCCCTGCGCGGCCGACGACACCTGCTGCCACGTAGAGGTCACTCGGGAAGTTGTCATTGGTGGACACGACGACGCGCCGATCCGGGCGAGCGCCGAGCGCTGCACCAAGGAGCTTCGTGAGCGCGACCGACGTCGTGTCCCAACCAGCACCTCGCCGGGCTCCGCGCCGATGAGAGGCGCGATGCGGTTGCCGAGCCGCTCCGGAGCCTCCATCCAGCCCCGGCCGGTCCATCCTGAAGAGAGCGAGGTGCCCCACTCCTCTTCGATCGTCCGTCGTACCCGCTCGCCAGCCGCGGCCGGAAGAGGTCCGAGCGAATTGCCGTTCAGGTAGATCGTGCCCTGGGGCAGCGAGAACTTGGCGCGTGCGCTGCCGATGGGGTCCTCGGCATCGAGTTGCCTGGCACGATCGAGGTTCCAGGTGGAGTGGGTCGGATCGGTTCTCGTCACCAACCACGGATGCTACGCCGACCGGTCGTGACGTCGGCATGCCGGGCCCGACCCCACGCCGATCGATTCGTCGCGCCCGATCGCGACTCCCGCGACACCGAGACGTCGTCTCCCGGTCGATCGGGCCGTCGACGCTCTTTCTGCTCGGACTCTTTCGCCACATGGCCGATGTCGATTGCCACTGGCTCCGCCGGGTGGGCGAGGACGTCGAACGTTGTTTCCGCCGTGCCGGGGACGCGGATGCGGACTTCGACGGTGCGGTGGCCGACGCCGGGGTGGTCGCTGACGCGTGGTCCGCGTGGGAAGAGGAGGGTCGCGTTCGCCGACCGCCTCGTCGACGAGCACGATGACCTCGGCGTGTGACCGGACCGCCGGTCGTCAGTTCTCGGTCGGGTCCGTCGGTGCCTGCGGAGGGTGCCCCGGGGAGGGAGACGGGGAGGGAGACGGGGAGGGTGACGGGGAGGGCGGGGCCGCCCCCGGGCCGCTCGCTGGTGGCCGCAGCCGCAACAGCGCGACGCCGCACCAGACGATCTCGACGAACCCGAACGGCCATGCACCGGACAGGAAGCCGTAGGTGCTCGAGAGCAGGCACCCCAGCGCGAACCCGACGATGTAGATGCGGCCACGCCGCTCCATTGCGTACATCCCCATCATGAAGGACACGGCGCAGAGCCCGTAGATCGTGACCGCACTCATCGCGTCCAACCTTGCACCACCGCCGTCGCGCCCACGCCTGTGATCCTCGCGCGGAGCAGTAGCGTGTCTGGACGTGTCGGGTGCTGGGCGATGAGGTTCGAGGAGGGTCCGTGGCGCTGAGCAAGGTCGTCGCCACGCCGTCGTCGGCGGTGGCTGACATCGGCGACGGCGCGTCGTTGGCGGTCGGAGGGTTCGGGTTGTGCGGAGTACCGATCGACCTGATCGACGCGGTCGTGGAGAACGGTGCCACCGGTCTCGAGGTGGTCTCCAACAATTGCGGTGTCGACGGCTGGGGGCTCGGCCTCCTGCTCGACCAGCACCGAATCGTCCGGGTGACCGGCTCGTACGTCGGGGAGAACAAGGAGTTCGCCCGCCAGTTCCTCGCCGGCGAGCTCGAGGTCGAGCTCGTACCCCAAGGCACGCTTGCCGAGCGACTGCGTGCGGGCGGATGCGGGATCCCCGCCTTCTACACGCCCGCGGGCGTCGGCACCCTGATTGCAGAGGGAGGACTTCCCTGGCGTTACGCGCCTGACGGCACCGTCTCGGTCGCCTCGCCGCCGCGCGAGGTCCGTGAGTTCGACGGCCGGCGGTACGTGCTGGAGCGTGCCATCAGGACCGACTTCGCGCTCGTCCGCGCGAGCCGGGGAGATCCCGCCGGCAACCTCGTCTTCGACAAGGCCACCCGGAACTTCAATCCTCTGTGTGCGATGGCAGGCAGGGTGACGATCGCCGAGGTGGAAGAGCTCGTCCCGCTGGGTGCACTCGATCCTGTGGCCGTGCACGTGCCGGGAATCTTCGTCCAGCGGGTAGTCCAGGCCGACGTGACCCGGGAGAAGCGCATCGAGAGGCGGACGTCGCGGACTCGGTCTGATGCGATCGGAGGCGGCGAAGATGCCCGAGAGGGCGACGACCAAGCTGCACGGGAGGGAGTCGCTGCACGGGAGGGAGTCGGATGAGCCTCACGCATGAGCAGATCGCCGCCCGGGCGGCCATGGACCTTCGCGACGGTGAGTACGTGAACCTCGGCATCGGGATGCCGACCCTCATCTCGAACCATCTCCCGCCCGGGGTCCACGTCGTGCTGCAAAGCGAGAACGGCATCCTCGGGGTTGGGCCGTACCCCTGGGAGGGCGATGAGGACCCCGACCTCATCAACGCAGGGAAGGAGACGGTGACCGTCGAGCCGGGCGCATCGTTCTTCGACTCCTCGCTCTCGTTCGGCATGATCCGCGGTGGCCACGTCGATGCGGCCGTGTTGGGTGCGATGCAGGTCTCGGCTACGGGAGACCTCGCCAACTGGATGATCCCCGGCAAGATGGTGAAGGGCATGGGTGGGGCGATGGACCTCGTGCACGGGGTGGGACGCGTGATCGTGATGATGGAGCACGTCGCGAAGGACGGGTCTTACAAGATCGTCGACCAGTGCTCCCTCCCTCTCACCGGAGCCAGGGTTGTCGACCGGATCGTCTCGGACCTCGCGGTCATCGACGTCACGCCCGCAGGCTTGGTGTTGCGGGAGGTCGCCCCGGGTGTCACGGTCGACGATGTCCAGGCGGCCACGGAGCCGAAGCTGCTGGTGCCGGAGCCACCCGCCACGATCGCGACGGCGGAAGCCAAGGCGTAGACAAAAGGGTAGAGCGGCCCGCCTACTCGGTCGTCTTCACGGCCGCTGACCGCAACGCCGCGTCCGCCATCGCTCGAAGGAGCGCTGCCATCTCTGCACGAGGAAGCCGTGCCGAGTGAGGGGTCGAGTTCATGAGGCCGAATGCGGCGTGCGCGGCCGCGACCGCCTGCTGGTGACCGCAGCCGGTCAGACGCTCGACGACGTCCGCCCAGACGGAGACGTACTCGTGCTGGAGCGCACGCACTTCTCGGTTGGCGGGAGCAGGAAGGCTCGCGAGATCCCGCTCTTGAACCGTGATGACATCGGGCTCCTCCAGGGCGAACTCGACGTGGAACTCGACCAACGCGGCCAGCGCCTGCGCGGCGTCCGTCGCCCCTTCCGCCCGCTTGCGCCCGCCTTCGAGGAGCCGCTCGCTCACGCCGACCAGGAGCTCGGTGAGGATGTCCTCTTTTGCTCGGAAGTGGCGGTAGAGGGCCGGTCCGGTCACTCCCGCCGCTGCGCCGAGGTCGTCGACGGACACCCCGTGGAAGCCGCGGGTGGCGAACAGCTGCGCGGCGCACCCGAGGATCTGCTCCCGGCGCCCCCCGAGGCCCGCGGTCTGGGCCCGCGTCTCCGCCTGGCTGGGCGTCTCCGCCTGGCTCGGCGCCTGTTCCTGATTTGGCGTCCGCGGGCTCATGGGCACGAGAAATGCTAGCGCGCCATGTTAGCGATCGCTAACATACCGGCACGATGACCCAGGTGACCACAGCACCGTTCCCCGTGCTTCGCTCTGCGGCGGACCCCTCGACGGCCGCCTTCGGCGAGAACGCGGCCCGCCACAGAGAGCTCGTCGCAGACCTCAGGGCACGCCTCGAGCACGCGGCGCTGGGTGGTCCCGAAGCTGCCCGGCGCCGGCATGTCGAGCGGGGCAAGCTCCTCCCGAGGGAGCGCCTAGCGCACCTCTGCGATCCCGGCTCGCCGTTCCTCGAGCTGTCGCCGCTCGCGGCGACGGGCTGCTACGACGATGAAGCCCCCGCGGCAGGGATCATCTGCGGCATCGGCCGGATCGCAGGACGTGAGTGCGTCGTCGTCGTCAACGACGCGACCGTGAAGGGCGGCACCTACTACCCCTTGACCGTGAAGAAGCACCTACGGGCGCAGGAAGTGGCGCTCGCCAACCGCCTTCCCTGCATCTACCTCGTCGATTCCGGGGGCGCCTACCTGCCGCGCCAAGACGAGGTTTTCCCCGACCGGGACCACTTCGGACGGATCTTCTACAACCAGGCCACGATGTCCGAGAAGGGCATCGCGCAGATCGCCGCGGTGCTCGGCTCCTGCACCGCGGGCGGTGCCTACGTCCCCGCCATGAGCGACGAGGCGGTCATCGTGCGGAACCAGGGCACGATCTTCCTCGCCGGCCCGCCGCTCGTGAAGGCGGCGACGGGCGAGGTCGTCTCGGCCGAGGAGCTCGGCGGCGGCGACCTGCACGCGCGTCGTTCGGGTGTCACCGACCACCTGGCAGACGACGACCGGCACGCACTCGCGATCGTGCGCCAGATCGTCTCGACCCTCGGCCCGGGGGGCGCCGGGGGCGCTGGGGGCGCTGGGGGCCCAGGGGGCTCTGGGGGACCCGGGACAGCACGAGCCTCCCGACCCTGGGAGGTGGAGCCGCCCGAGGACCCGGCACTCGACCCCGGCGAGCTCTACGGGGTCGTCCCGACCGACCTGCGCACTCCCTACGAGGTGCGCGAGGTGATCGGGCGCCTCGTCGACGGCTCGCGGTTCTTGGAGTTCAAGGCCGAGTACGGGCCGACGCTCGTCTGCGGGTTCGCCCGTGTCTGGGGCCACCCCGTCGGCGTCGTGGCGAACAACGGGGTGCTGTTCTCGGAATCCGCGCTGAAGGGTGCCCATTTCATCGAGCTCTGCGACCGCCGGTGCATACCCCTCCTCTTCCTCCAGAACATCAGCGGGTTCATGGTGGGGCGAGACTACGAAGCCGGGGGCATCGCGAAGCACGGGGCCAAGATGGTCACGGCGGTCGCCTGCGCTCGCGTCCCCAAGCTCACCGTCGTGATCGGTGGCAGCTTCGGGGCCGGCAACTACTCGATGTGCGGCCGCGCCTACAGTCCCCGGTTCCTCTGGATGTGGCCCAACGCCCGCATCTCGGTGATGGGCGGAGAGCAGGCGGCGTCGGTGCTCGCAACGATCCGGCGTGACCAGGTCGAAGCTCGGGGGGAGCGTTGGAGCGCGCAGGACGAAGAGGCGTTCAAGATCCCTCTGCGTGCGCAGTACGAAGAACAGGGGAACCCGTACTACTCGACCGCCCGCCTCTGGGACGACGGCGTGATCGATCCGCTCGACACCCGTCGGATCGTCGGGTTGGGGCTGTCGGCCGCCGCCAACGCGCCACTCGACGACGTCGGCTACGGCGTCTTCCGGATGTGACGCCATGGGTGCCATGTACGCGACTTCCCCGGAGCACTCGATACCCTCGACACGCTCAGCACCCTCGACACGCTCAGCACCCTCGACACGCTCAGTGCGCTCGATCGGCGCGGTCCTGATCTCGAACCGTGGCGAGATCGTCGTCCGGATCTGCCGAACGTTGCGGACACTCGGAATCCGATCGATCGCGATCTACGCGCCGGACGAGGAAGGCGCGCTGCACGCGCGCGTCGCCGACCAGGCCGTCGCGGTCGGCGGTTATCTCGACGGCGCTTCGATCGTCGCTGCCGCCAAGTCCGCTCGTGCTGACGCCGTCCACCCCGGCTACGGCTTCCTGTCCGAGGATCCCGGCTTTGCTCGGGCGGTGATCGCCGCCGGCCTCTTGTGGGTGGGGCCACCTCCCGAGGCGATCGAGGCCATGGGGGACAAGATCCGGGCGAAAGAGACCGTCTCGAAGGCGGGTGTCCCCGTGGTCCCGGGGGCGGGCCATCCGGGGATGGACGACGACGCGCTGGTGGCTGCCGCGCTCGACGTCGGCCTGCCGGTCCTTCTGAAGCCTGCCGCCGGAGGCGGGGGGAAGGGAATGCGGCGGGTCTCGGCGGCTCGGGACCTGCTCCCCTCCATCGAAGCCGCACGCCGCGAGGCACAGGGCGCGTTCGGCGACGGGACCCTCCTCGTGGAGCGCTGGGTCGAGCGCCCGCGTCACATCGAGGTCCAGGTGTTCGCCGACACCATGGGCAACGTCGTTCACCTCGGCGAGCGCGAATGCACCTTGCAGCGCCGTCACCAAAAGATCGTGGAGGAGACCCCCTCTCCCGTGCTCGATGCCGCGACGCGCGCCGCCATGACGCAGAGCGCGCTCGACGCGGCGAGATCGTGTGGCTACGTGGGCGCGGGGACGGTCGAGTTCATCGTGTCGGGCGACCGGCCCGACCAGTACTTCTTCATGGAGATGAACACTCGCCTGCAGGTCGAGCACCCCGTGACCGAGGCGGTGACGGGCGTCGACCTCGTCGAGTGGCAGCTTCGCGTGGCGGCCGGCGAGCCGGTTCCGGTCTCCCAGCCCTCTCTGGTGGCGCATGGCCACGCCGTCGAAGCCCGGGTGTACGCAGAGGATCCCGTGCGGGGCTTCCTGCCGGCGAGCGGGACGCTGGCGCTCGTGGCAGAGCCCGTCGACCGCCGTCACGTCCGTGTCGACGCGGCGCTCTCCCCCGGGACCACGGTGGGCACCCGGTACGACCCGATGCTCGCCAAGGTCATCGCGTGGGGCGCGACGCGGGGCGAAGCACTCCAGAGGCTCCGTGCCGCCCTCCAAGAGACGGCCGTGCTGGGCGTCACCACCAACGTCGGCTACCTCACCCGGCTGCTCGCCCTCCCCGAGGTCGTCGCCGGGCATCTCGACACGGGCCTGGTCGACCGCACCCTCGGCGAGCTGGCCTCCCCTGACGACGCCGACACCCGTGACGCGGCCGTCGCCGCCGCTTGCCGCGTCGCCGCTGGCCTCGAGCCCGGAGGTCCGGTCGTCGACCCCTGGGCGGTACCCGACGGCTGGTCGATCGGAGGACCTCGGGAGTGGAAGGTCGCGCTGCGCCGCGACGGTCATCCCGTGGCGGTGCACGTCCGGGGACGGCTGCGAGACGGAGCGACCCTTCGGGTGGATGACGGTCCCTCGCTGGAAGTGCGATCCGAGGGTGGGTGCGACCCCGCCGTGCTCGTGGTGACGATCGACGACTCGACCACGACGTGGCGCACCGCCATCCGTCGGGACGTCGTGTGGGTCTCGAGGGGTGGAGACTCGTGGCAGTTCGTCGTCGACCGAGCGGCGCGCGGCGAAAAAGCCGGTGCGGCCGGTGCCGCTGGACCGGTGACCAGCCCGATGCCCGGAGTGGTCGTCGCAGTCCACGTGGGGATCGGGCAGCCGGTGCATGCGGGTCAGCCGCTCTTGGCGGTCGAAGCCATGAAGATGGAGCACGCCGTCGTCGCGCCGGTGGACGGGGTGGTGACCGAGCTCTTGGTTCGGCCCGGCCAATCGGTGGGGCTCGACGAGTTGCTGGTGCGGGTGGATCCCCGCGGCCGGGAAGAGGACGAAGAGGACGCCATGGTCGAAAAAGCCGCAGAGGACGAAGAAGACGCCATGGTCGAAGAGGACGAAGAGGAGGAAAGACGGTGAGGGCACCCTCCGTACGCCGGCGGCCGGATCTGCCCGCACGGGTGCGGATCTGGGAGGTCGGGCCACGAGACGGCCTGCAAAACGAGCCCACGGTGCTCCCCGCCTCGGTGAAGGCGGAGCTCGTGACGCGCCTTGTCGGCGCGGGTCTCACGACGGTGGAGACCTCGAGCTTCGTGAACCCCGCGTGGGTCCCGCAGCTCGCCGACGCCGAGGAGGTCTTCTCGTCGCTCGAGCCGCTCCGGGCGGAGCGCCCCGACGTCCGCCTTCCGGCGCTCGTTCCGAACATGGCAGGTCTCGAGCGCGCGAGGTCGTGCGGCGTACGCGACGTCTGCGTCTTCGCCAGCGCCACCGAGACGTTCGCCCGCAAGAACCTGAACCGCTCACGCGACGAGGCGCTCGGGATGTTCGCTCCCGTCGTCGCCGAGGCGACGCGTGGCGGGATGGCCGTGCGCGCGTACGTCTCGATGTGCTTCGGCGATCCATGGGAGGGCGAGGTTCCCGAGTCTGACGTCGTCGCCGTCTGCGAGCGGCTGCTCGAGATGGGAGTGGGGGAGGTGAGCCTCGGCGACACGATCGGGGTCGCGACCACCGGTCACGTGGTCGAGTTGCTCGACGCCCTCGGCCGAGCGGGCATTCCGGCGTCCCGCCTCGCGGTGCATTTCCACGACACCTACGGCCAAGCGCTGGCCAACACGATGACCGCGCTCACGTGCGGCATCACGACCGTCGACTCGTCGGCGGGAGGGATCGGCGGCTGTCCCTTCGCGAAGAGCGCAACGGGAAACCTCGCCACCGAGGACCTCTGCTGGGCGCTCGCCGGCGCCGGCGTCGAGACCGGCGTGGATCTCGATCGGCTGGTGGAAGCCTCGGTGTGGATGGCGGCACGCCTCGGACGACCGAGCCCCTCCAGGGTCGTCCAGGCGCTCGCGACCACCGAAGGCGCACAACGGAGGTGACGCGATGACGTCTGAGTTCGCAGGAGAGCTGAGCACCGAGCACGAGGAGCTCCGGTCGACGGTCCGGCGCTTCGCCGAAGAGGAGGTCGCTCCCGTGGCCGCCGAGTACTACGAGCGGAAGGCTTTCCCCTATCCGCTCGTCGAGAAGATGGGCGAGATGGGCCTCTTCGGCCTGCCGTTCCCCGAAGAGCTCGGTGGGATGGGGGGCGACTATTTCGCGCTCTGCCTCGCCCTCGAAGAGCTCGCGCGCGTCGACTCGTCGGTCGCGATCACCCTCGAAGCGGGCGTGGGGCTGGGCGCGATGCCGATCTACCGCTTCGGCAGCGACGCGCAGCGTCGCCGGTGGCTGCCGGACCTGTGCGCCGGAAGGCTGCTCGGCGCGTTCGGCCTGACCGAGCCGGGCGGCGGCTCCGACGCGGGCGCGACGCGGACGACCGCGGTTCGCGACGGTGACGAGTGGGTGGTGAACGGCTCCAAGTCGTTCATCACCAACTCGGGTACCGACATCACCGCGTTCGTCACCGTGACGGCGATCACCGGCAGGGACGGAGACGGCCGTCCCTCCATCTCTGCCATCGTGATCCCCTCGGGGACGCCCGGCTTCACGGTCGCCCCCGCGTACTCGAAGGTGGGCTGGAGCTCGTCGGACACGCACGAGCTCGCGTTCAGCGACTGCCGGGTGCCGGCGGGCCATCTGCTGGGCGAGGAGGGCCGCGGGTACGCCCAGTTCCTGTCGATCCTCGACGAGGGCAGGATCGCGATCGCCGCGCTGTCGGTCGGGCTCGCGCAGGGCTGCGTCGACGAGTCCGTGCGGTACCTCGGGGAGCGTGTCGCGTTCGGACGCAAGCTCGGCGAGTCCCAGGTCCTGCAGTTCAAGGTGGCGGACATGGAAGTGCGCACCCACGTTGCCCGGCTCGCCTACTACGACGCTGCCCGGCGACTCGTGGCCGGGAAGCCCTTCAAGCGGGAAGCCGCCATCGCAAAACTGGTCGCGTCCGACGCCGCAATGGCGAACGCCCGCGAGGCGACGCAGATCTTCGGCGGCTACGGCTTCATGAACGAGACGCCGGTCGGCCGCTTCTACCGCGATGCCAAGGTCCTCGAGATCGGCGAGGGCACCTCCGAGGTGCAGCGGATGGTGATCGCCCGCCATCTCGGCCTCGGCGGGAGCGCGTGAGGTCCTCGGCCGGTCGGGGGGCAATCGCCGGTGCGGGCTCCGTGCGCCGGCATGCCGGGCCGCCCGTGCATCGTTCGGATTGTCGCTTGCGGTGGGCACAGATCCGAATTGGATTCCCTGAATGGCACTGCTCCAGAATGTTGTACGGAGCCCTTCACATCTGAGCGAACCACCTCCATACTGAACGCGTGACGGTCACGGACGACAGGCGCCCCCTCGCCGACCTCGATCCGGCCGACCACTGGGCACCTGACGTGCCGAGGGTGCACCTGTCGGGAGTCCAGGCGACCATCCGGGTGCTCGTGGACGCGCTGCGGGGCGACCGGGCGGCGGGGAAGCGGACCGCGGCGTTCGTCTCGGGGTACCAAGGGTCTCCGCTCGCCGGCTTCGACAAGGAGCTCGAGACCGCCCTTCGCACCCACCTCGACGTGGAGATCGTCCACCGGCCCGCGGTCAACGAAGAGATCGCCGCGACGTCGGTCATGGGCAGCCAGCTCGCCAGCACGCTCGGCTCGGCCC
>JAJZMN010000083.1 GCA_021850345.1 Actinomycetes bacterium
TACGGCCGTCGTCGCCGTCGTCGCCGGGGACGGCGTCGGGCGGATCTTCCGTTCACTCGGCGCACAACGGCTGGTGCGGGGCGGGCAGACGATGAACCCGTCCACGGCACAGCTCCTCGAAGCCGTCGAGTCGCTTCGCTCGGACAATGTGGTCGTGCTGCCCAACAACGACAACATCCGGGCGGTTGCCGCTCAAGTGGATGCGCTCACGGACAAGACCGTGCGCGTGGTCCCCACCGGCAGCATCGTGGAAGGGTTTGCGGCACTGCTCGCCTACGACCCGGGCGCGGGACCCGAGGAGAACGTCGAGGCCATGGCCGCGTCAGCGCTGAGGGTGCTGCCAGGTGCGGTCACCCGCGCGGTGCGCGACGCCGAGACGGAGGCGGGACCGGTGCGCGAGGGCGACTGGATAGGCCTCTCCCGGACAGGTGTCGTCGCGGTCGCCGACTCGCCGGAGGGCGCGGCGCTCCGGCTGCTCGACGCGCTGCTCGAAGAAGGCCACGAGCTCGTCACCGTCATCGAAGGGGAGGGGTCGACCGCGGCCGCCACCCGGCGGATCACCGAGTGGCTGCACGAGGAGCATGCCTACGTCGCCGCCGAGGTCCACCACGGGGGCCAGCCCCTCTACCCGTACCTGCTCGGCATCGAGTGACCGCGACGGCCAGGCCGCCCCGGACGCTGCGTCAGCTCTCGGCGATCCCGGTCACCCGCCTGAAGGGCGTCGGGGACCGCAAGGTGAAGGCGCTCGCCGAGCTCGGGATCGAATCGGTGTTCGACCTCCTCACGACCTACCCGTTCCGCTACGTCGACAGGAGCCGCCGGGTGGACCTCGCCGACCTCGCCGCGGGCGACGAGGCGGTCGTCCTCGCGACGGTGCGCGACGTGCGCGCCCGGCGGACGCGTAACGGACGCGCCCTGGTGGAGCTGGTGGTCCACGACGGCACGGCGGCCATGAAGGTCGCCTTTTTCAACCAGGCCTGGCGCGTGCGTCAGCTGCCCTCGGGAACCGAGGCGCTCTTCTTCGGGAAGGTCGACACCTTCCGAGGCGGGAGACAGATGACCAATCCGGTCGTCGACGTGGTGGTCGGCGCAGACGAGGCCGACGGCGCCGACGACCGGCGGCGCCGAACGCTCCGCATCGTCCCCGTGTACCGCGCCTCGGCCAAGGTGGGGCTGTCCAGCTGGGAGATCGGCGGGTGGGTCGAAGAGGCGATCAGGCGCGCCGGCCCGCTCGAGGACCCCCTGCCCGAGCCGTGGCGGCGCGAGCTCGGGCTCGTCGTCCGGAGCAAGGCCATGCACGACGTCCACGTGCCCGAGTCGATCCGAGCGACCGTCCCCGCCCGCCGCCGCCTCGCGTTCGACGAGCTGCTCCGTCTGCAGCTCGCGTTGGTGCTGCGGCGGCGGGCGCTGGAGGCCGGCGCCCGCGCGATCCGCCACGCCGTCTCGCCCCGTGAGGTGGTGGAGGCCCCGAGGGGTCCGGGGACGCTCGTCCAGCGCTTCCTCGGCGCGATGCCCTTCCCGCTCACGGGGGCGCAGCGCAAGGCGATGGCGGCCATCTTCGCCGAGATGGCCGGCCCGCTCCCCATGCACCGTCTCCTGCAAGGTGACGTCGGGTCGGGCAAGACCGTCGTCGCCGCCGCGGCGCTGCTCGCCGCGGTGCAGGGGGGCCACCAGGGCGCGCTCATGGTTCCCACCGAGGTGCTGGCGGAGCAGCACTCCTTCGCGCTCCGCGCGCTGGTCGACGGTCTGTCCGTCCCCGATCCGAACAGCCTGCCGGGCGAACGGCCGCTCTCGGTGGCACTGCTCACCAACCGCACCGGCGCGTCGGATCGCAGCCGCCTCCGTCAGGGGCTCGCCGCGGGGAACGTGGACCTCGTCGTCGGCACGCACGCGCTGCTCACCGACGACGTGCAGTTTCATTCCCTCGGCCTCGTGGTGATCGACGAGCAGCACCGCTTCGGCGTGGAGCAGCGCGCGCAGCTGCGCGACAAGGGGCGTGGGTCCGCCGTCGCGCTCGCCGGCGGGCCGGACGCAGCCGCGGATCCCGATCTTCTCGTCATGACCGCGACGCCCATCCCGAGGACCGCCGCCATGGTGCTCTTCGGGGACCTCGACATGGTCGTGCTCGACGAGCTCCCGCCGGGCCGGGTCCCCGTCGAGACGGTGTGGGCGGCAACGCCCGGGGGCGAGGAGGAGGCGTGGGCGAGGGTCCGGGAGGAAGTCGGTGCGGGTCACCGGGCCTTCGTCGTGTGCCCGCTTGTCGAGGGCTCCGAGCGTGTCCAGGCCCGCTCGGCCACCGACGAGCTCGCACGTCTGGGCGAAGGCCCGCTCAGCGGGCTCGCGCTGGGGCTCCTGCACGGCCAGATGCCCGCGGCCGAAAAGGAGCTGGCCATGGGCCGCTTCCGCGACGGGACGACGCCGGTCCTCGTCGCGACGACCGTCGTGGAGGTCGGTGTCGACGTTCCGGAAGCCACGGTCATGGTGGTCGAGGATGCCGGCAGGTTCGGCATCGCGCAGCTCCATCAGCTCCGTGGCCGCGTCGGCCGGAGCCACCGGCGCAGCTGGTGCTACCTGCTCGGTGAGGCCGACACCGACGACGCGGCGGCGCGCCTGGCGGGCATGGTCCGAACGAACGACGGCTTCGAGCTCGCGGAGATCGACCTGGAGCTGCGGGGGGAGGGCACGATCCTCGGCGCCCGCCAGAAGGGCAGGAGCGACCTCAAGCTCGCGTCCGTTCGCAAGGACGGCGACCTCCTCGACGCGGCGCGCCGCGTGGCGGAGTCCGTGACCGGCACCGACCCCGAGCTCGGGCTCCATCCGTCCCTCGCCGACGAGCTCCGCCTCTTCCTCGAGCCCGAGGAGGAGGCATTCCTCTTCAAGTCCTAACGGGAGCTCGCGGGAGGAGCGGGAGTAGCGGGAGTCCTGCTGGGACGGTGCTGAAGTGAAGCACGGCACGGGGCCGCATCAGGCCCCAGCCGGCGAAGAAGGACGTGCCCACCACACGACGAGCGCTGCTCCGAGGAACGACAGGGCCATCATGAAGAACGCCCAACGGAACCCGGCCGTGTCGATGACCTCGCCGAGCGCGATCGTCCACAGCGAGCCGACGCCGTAGGAGACGGCGAAGTAGTAGCCGAACGCCCCTTGGTGCCCCGCGTCGTCGAGCCCGTCGGCGAAGACGGCCTGGAGCAACGGGGACTCCGAGTAGGCGAAGATCCCGACGAGCACGCCCACCGCCCCGAGGGCCAACGGGTCGCGGCCGACCAGGACGAACGCGGCGATGGTCGCCGCGCCGACCACGTAGACGACGAGGAGCACCCGCCGCCGCCCCACCCGGTCCGCCACGTGGCCGGCGAGCACCGGGCCCGCGATGCTGCCGATCACCAGCGCCGTGAAGAGCGCCCCGACCGAGAGCGTCTGCAAGTGGAGGCCGCTCTTCAGGTACGCCGGCACGAACACCGCGAGCGTGCCGAGCCCCCGGCCGCCTGCAGCGATCGTCCCGGCGACCATTGCGCCGAACGCCACGCGGCTGCCCAGGATGCCTCGCACGACGTCGAGGTGGCGTTGCCTGCCGGTCGCGCCGGTCGCGCCGGTCGCGTGCTCGACATCTGCGGCGCCGTCGACGTCCCCCGTGCCCTTCAGCTTCCAGGCGACGAGCGCGCCGCCGATGGCCATGGGCAGGGCGAGCGCGGCGACGCCGACGCGCCAGCCGTAAGAGGCGATGAGCGCCGAGACGACGAGCGGGATGACCGCGGTGCCGATGCTGCCCCCGGCGACGTGCCATGAGAGGGCGTAAGCGCGCCGGGAGGGGAAGCGCCTGGAGAGCACCGCGGTCCCGACAGGGTGCTGTGGCCAGGAGACGACGCTGCCGACGCAGCGCGCGGCGCCGAAGATCCCGAAGCCCGAGGCGAGCCCGCCCAAGAGGCTGGCGATCGCCATGCCGAAATTCTGCACGGAGAGCAGCATGCGTGCCGAGACCTTGTGCACGAAGCCGGCGAGGCCCTGCAGGAGGCCCCCGACGATGCCTGCGACCCCGAGCACGATGCCGAGCGCCCCGTAGGAGACATGGAACGAGGCCACGACGAAGGGGTACGCCACCGCGAGACCCGCGACGTAGACGTGCTGGATCGCGTGGGAGAAGGTGACCACCGCGAGCTGGCCGCGGTCGGCTTCCCCGGCCGCCTCCTCGGCCGCGGTCGTCTCGGTCGTCGGCACCTCTGCCGGTTCGTGCATCGCCTGCAAGGGTGGCACGGAACCCCCTCGCCCGCTGCGAGCGGTACCGTGAGAACGTGCGCGTGATCGCCGGCTCGAGCCGGGGGCGCCGGCTCCCAGCCCGTCTTCCCGGCGGCGTCCGGCCCACGGCGGATCGGGTACGCGAGGCGATCTTCGACGTGCTCGGGTCGATGGGGGGCGTCGACGGGGCCTCGGTCCTGGACCTCTTCTGCGGCAGCGGCGCGCTCGGGCTCGAGGCGCTCTCGAGGGGAGCCGCCGTGGTCACGTTCGTCGACCACGACGCAGCGGCATTGGCGGCGGTCCGGACGAATCTCGAAGCCACGGGGCTGGCGACGCCGGCTGCATCCGTCGTCCGGGCGGAGCTGCCCGGATGGCTCGGCCGCGCTCCCCACGTCGATCTCGCGCTCTGCGACCCCCCGTACGCGTTCGGCGACTGGACGACGCTCTTGACGCTCCTCGACGCCGAGGTCGCCGTGCTCGAGTCGGGGTCCGAAATCGCGCTGCCCGAGGGCTGGATGGTCGCGAGATCGCGCCGGTATGGCGGTACGCTCGTGACCGTGGCCCGCAAGTCCGACGCAGCATCGGCCGGCGAGCGGGAGGGCGAGCCGTGAGGATCGCCCTCTTCCCGGGGTCGTTCGACCCCTTTCACAACGGCCACCTCGAGGTCGTCGAGCGGGCGTCGCGCATCTTCGACGAGGTCGTCGTCGCCGCACTTCGCAACCCGCAGAAGGGTGAGCCGCTCTTCTCGATCGAAGAGCGAACGGAGATGCTCGAGGAGTCCCTCGCACATCTCGAGAGCGTGAGGATCGTGGGTGTTGCGACGCTCGTCGTCAACGTCGCGCGCGACGTCGGGGCGTCGGCGATCGTGCGGGGACTGCGCGCCGTCTCCGACTTCGAGAACGAGCTGCAGATGGCGCAGATGAACCGCCAGCTCTCGGGCGTCGAGACGATCTTCATCCCGACGAGCGCGCAGTACTCGTTTATCGCCTCCCGCCTGCTGCGAGAGGTCGCTCGTTTCGGAGGGGACATCTCGGCGTTCGTGCCCAAGCCCGTCGCCTTGCGGTTCGAAGCGAAGTTCTCCCTTCTCCGTCCCGATGACGATGGGGGGTCGGTAGACTCATGACGGACTTGTTCGAAGACGTTCCCGACGACGCGCTCGCGGGCGCTGGCGAACACCTCGGGACCGAGGGTCTGATCCAACGGGCCGTCGACCTCGTGAGCAGCGCGAAGGCGATGCCCTTGTCCGCGTCGGTGCTCGTGTCCCGCGAGGAGCTGCTCGACGTGCTGCACGCCGCGCTCGATCGCTTCCCCGAGGAGCTGCGCCAGGCGCGCTGGCTGCTTCGCGAGAAGGAGGAGTTCCTCGCCGACCGGGCGCGCGAGGCCGAGGCGCTGATGGCCGACGTCCGTGCGCAGGCGGAGCACATGGTCTCCCGTTCGGAGGTGGTCCGCCAGGCGAACGTCGTCGCCCAGCGCATTCTCGACGACGCCAACGAAGAGGCGCGCCGGCTCCGACACGAGGCAGAGGACTACTGCGACCAGAAGCTCGCGGGGATGGAGATCGTGCTCGACCGCATCACCAAGACGGTGCGGGCGGGCCGCGAAAAGCTCCAGGCCACCGCGCCGGCGACGCCGGTCGAGGCGGCCCTGCCCGAAGGGGAGGAGCCTGGCTTCTTCGACCAGGACCTGGCATAGGCGGACACGCTGCTCGTGGCCCGCGAGCAGGAAAGCGGCAGGAAAGCGGCAGGAAAGCGGCAGGAAAGCGGCAGGAAAGGAGGTACCGGTGGACCCGTTCGTGGTGCACGTGGCCAAGCTCCGCAGGGTGCTCGGCACCCGCTGGCACGAGGTGCGCACGGGACCGGTGGACCCTGAGGGCGTGATCGCCCCCCGATCGCCCGCCGACAGCGCGGTCCCCGACGGTGCCGACGCCATCTGCGAGGTCACGCTCGAGTCGTTCGCCGGGGGCGTGATGGTGACGGGCACGGTCGCCGCCCCCTGGAAGGGGATGTGCAGGCGCTGCGCGTCGCCGGTGGAGGGCATGCTCCGCATCCACGTGCGCGAGCGGTTCACCGAGCCCGGAGCCGGCTACGGCGACCCCGACGACGACGAGGCCTACCCGATCGTCGACGATGCGCTCGACCTCGCGCCGATGGTGCGCGACGCGGTGGTCCTCGAGCTGCCGCTCGCACCGTTGTGCCGGGAGGACTGCCAGGGGCTCTGCCCGCACTGCGGTTGCGACCTCAACCAGGAGACCTGCAGCTGCGAAGCACCCCCCGACCCGAGGTGGGCTAACCTCGACGTGCTCCGGTCGGCCCAGTAGCCCACGCGCGGCCGACGGCCGGCGTCCCGCACGCCGTCCGCCGGGGCCGAGCCGCACCGGGAGAGCCCCGGGGCTGGAGCTCGCCGGCCGACCGGGCCGGCACGGACCTGGAGTGCACTGACGATGGCCGTCCCGAAGAAGAAGACATCGAAGGCGAAGGGCCGGAGCCGTCGCGCCGCCAACTGGCGTCTCGAGGCCCCCCCGCGCAGCGTCTGCCCCCACTGCCACCAGGCGAAGCTGCCGCATGTGGTGTGCCCCAACTGCGGCTGGTACAAGGGCCGCCAGGCGGTCGAGGTCGACTGAGGTGGCGCGCCGCCGCACCGGCGCTGGGGACCCGGCCGTGCGGACGGTGCCGCTGAGCTCGCTGCCGGTCGCGGTCGACGCGATGGGCGGCGACAAGGCGCCTGCCGAGATCGTCGCCGGCGCACGCAAGGCTGCCGAGGAAGGCGTCCCGGTGGTGCTGGTCGGCGTCCCCGAGCGGCTCGGAGACACCGGCGACCTCGAGGTGGTCGCCTGCACCGAGGTCATCGGCATGGACGAGGACCCGGCCCAGTCCGTCCGGCGCAAGAAGGACTCCTCGCTCGTGCGCACCGCTGAGCTCGTCCGCGATGGCGTCGCCTCGGCGATGGTGAGCGCCGGCAACACCGGCGCCACGATGGCCTCGGCCCTGCTCCGGATGGGGAGGCTCCCGGGCGTGGTGCGCCCGTGCATCGCGACGCCCCTGCCACGCCTGGGCCGCGAGCCCGCCGTCCTGGTGGACGCGGGGGCCAATGCCGAATGCACGAGCGCGATGCTCGTCCAGTTCGCGCAAATGGGCGCCGCGTACGCGGCCGCCCGCTACGGCGTCTTGGATCCCGGAGTCGCGCTGCTCTCGATCGGCGAGGAACCGACCAAGGGCACGCCGCTCGTGAAAGAGACCCACGCCTTGCTGGCGGCGGGCGCCGGGGTGCGGTTCGTCGGCAACGTGGAAGGGAGAGACCTCCTGCCGAGCCCGGCGGACGTGGTCGTGACCGACGGCTTCACCGGCAACGTGACCCTCAAGGCGCTCGAGGGCTCGCTGCGCTTCATCGTCGAGACCCTCTTCGAGGTCTTCTCGACCGACGAGCAGACCAAGCTCGCCTCAGAAGCCCTCCTCCCGCACCTGCTCCCGATCGCCGCCGAGCTCGACCCGGAGAACACCGGGGGTGCGATGCTCCTCGGGGTCGACGGGATCTGCGTGATCAGCCACGGCTCGTCGAGCGCGACCGCCATGCACAATGCGGTGCGGATCGCCCACGACCTGGCAGGGCAGGACGTGACGTCGCTGCTCGCCGCCGCGGTCCGGCGCAACGGTGCGCGGTCGCCCGAAACCGCCGATGCCCTTGGCATGCTCAAGTCTCGGTAACATCCGAGCGTTCCGACCATCGACCCGGGAGCCCTCGTGCCCGCTGAGACCCACATCGAGCGTGGTCCCCTCGACCGCCAGGCGGTGTTCGAGCTGATCAGGGACCAGCTCGCCGACATCCTCGAGACCGAGCCCACACGGATCAGCGAGGGTTCGTCGTTCGCCGAGGACCTCGATGCGGACTCCCTCGCCCTGATCGAGCTCGTCGAAGCGCTCGAGGAAGAGCTCGGAGAGCGGACCGTGGGCTTCCGCATCGACGACGAGGACCTCGAGGACCTGCGCACCGTGCGTGACGCCGTCGACTATGTGGTCGCCAAGCTCGGAGAGAGCTGAAACGGGCCACGTGGAGGGCGTCACCGCCGGCGCGGTGAGGCTGGCCGAGCGCCTCGGTCACGAGCTCACGGGCCCGTCGCTGCTCCAGCAGGCCCTCTCGCACCGGAGCTGGTGTGCGGAGCAGGGCGGTCTGCCGTCGAACGAGCGGTTGGAGTTCCTCGGCGATGCCGTGCTGGGCCTCGTGGTCGCGGAGTACTGCTACCGGCGGTTCCCCGAGATGCCCGAGGGCGAGCTCGCCAAGGTCCGGGCGGCGGTCGTCAACGCACGTGTGCTCGCAGAGGTGGCCGAACAGCTCGGCATCGGCGACGCCCTCCTGCTCGGGAAGGGCGAGGAGGCGTCCGGCGGCCGGACGAAGCCGTCGATCCTGGCGGACGCGCTGGAGGCGGTGCTCGGTGCCCTGTACCTCGAGGCTGGCTGGACCGCCGCCGAGCGCGTGATCTCCACCTTCCTCGGGCCGCGGATCGAGCGGGCGGCTGCCGAGCCCGACGACTTCGACCAGAAGGGGCTCCTCCAGGAGCTCACCGTGCGCCAGGGTGAGGGGATCCCCCGCTACGTGGTGGTGGGGTCCGGTCCCGACCACGACCGGCAATTCGAGGCGGCGGTCTTCGTGAACGGTGTCCGTCGCGGCGAAGGCGTCGGCGGGACGAAGAAAGACGCCGAGCAGGAAGCGGCCCGCCAGGCGCTCTCGGAGCTGCGCCGTGCCTGAGCTCCCCGAGGTCGAGACCCTCCGCCTGGACCTGGCCAAGGAGGTCGTCGGCAAGAAGATCAAGGCCGTGGCGGTGACGAACGGCCGCTCCGTCCGGCGACATGCGAGCGCGAAGCACTTCCGTGCGCTGCTCGAAGGCAGGACCATCAAGACGGTCGGGAGGCTCGGCAAGTACCTCCTGTGCACCTTGGACAGCAAGGACACTCTGGTCATCCACCTCGGGATGAGCGGCCAGCTCCTTCGCGTGAAGAGCGCCAAGGAGCCGAAGCCCAAGCACACCCACGTCGTCATCACCTTCACCCAAGGTGGCGAGCTCCGCTACGTCGACCCCCGGACCTTCGGCGAGATGTTCGTGTCCAGCCCGATGGCGGAGGGGGCGACGACCAACGGCTCCTCGCTGCCAGCGGGGATGGGGAGCGGCGACGGTGCCGCGCTGCGGCGCCAGGTGCCCGAGCTCGCCCACCTCGGGTTCGACCCGATCGAGGACGTGATGAGCTGGGACCGCTTCGGCCTGCTCCTGCGCCAGCACCGGACCGGGCTGAAGGCGCTCCTCATGGACCAGGAGTTCGTGTCGGGCATCGGCAACCTGTACTCCGACGAGATCCTCTTCAGCGCGGGCCTCCGCTTCGACCGGCCGTCGGACGGCCTGTCGGCGACCGAGGTCCGCCGTCTCTACCGGGCCATGGTCGAGACCCTCTCCGAGGCGATCAAGCACCGGGGGTCCACGCTCGTCGACGAGCAGTACCGGGATCTCTTCGGGGAGGCCGGGGACTACCAGGGCAGCCACCAGGTCTACGACCGCGAAGGTCAACCGTGCCGGCGCTGCCGGAGCCCGATCGTGCGCGCGAGGGTGGGCGGCCGCTCGACCTTCTACTGCGAGCACTGCCAGGTCTAGCGGGACCGGAACCTCCCGCGAGGACGGTCCCGGGCGCGGCCCCAGGCCGTTGGTAGGGTCGGCTGGCGATGTTCCTCAAGTCCCTCAGCATGAAGGGGTTCAAGTCGTTCGCGGACCCGACGGTGCTCGAATTCGAGCCCGGGCTCACTGTGGTGGTCGGGCCCAACGGGAGCGGCAAGTCCAACGTGGTCGACGCCGTGACCTGGGTGCTCGGCGCACAGGGTCCGCGCTCGCTCCGTTCCCAGAAGATGGAGGACGTGATCTTCGCCGGCACGTCCAGCCGGCCCGCGCTGGGGCGAGCCGAGGTCTCGCTCACGATCGACAACAGCTCGGGGAAGCTGCCGGTCCCGATGGCGGAGGTCACCATCACGCGCACGTTGTTCCGCTCGGGGGACAGCGAATACGCGATCAACGGAACGCCCTGCCGGCTTCTGGACATCCAGGATCTCCTCAACGACTCGGGCGTCGGCCGCCAGCAGCACATGATCATCGGGCAGAACCAGCTGGACGGCGTGCTCACCGCTCGTCCCGAGGACCGCCGGGCGGTCATCGAAGAGGCGGCGGGTGTCCTGAAGCACCGCCGGCGACGGGAGCGGGCGGAGCGGCGACTCGCCGCGACCCAGGAGAACCTCGAACGCCTCGGTGACCTCGTGCGTGAACTGCGCCGTCAGATCCGACCCCTCGAGCGCCAGGCGGCGGCCGCGCGTTCGCATGCGTCGATCGCTGCGGAGCTGCACGCGCTGCGGGTCCACCTCACCGGCGCCGAGCTGACCGAGCTCGGTGTGCGCCAGGAGAGGGCCGCGGCCGACCTGGCTGCGCTCGCGGGCGAAGAAGCGCGGCTTCGCGAGGCGCTCGACGCCCTCGACGCCCAGGCCGCGGCGACCGCGGCCGAGCTCTCCTCGGGGCGCGAGCAGGATCTTGCGGGTGCCCTCGCAAGCGTCCAGGCGCTCGTGGAGCGGGCGAAGGGGTTGGGCAACGTGCTGCGCGAACGGGAGCGGGCGCTCGCGCAGGCGCTCGACGCCGCGGCCGACGTCGACGTCGTCTCGACCCTCGAGGCCGAAGGCGCGCGGATCGCGGGCGAGCTCCGCGAGGTCGAAGCCGACGAGCGGGGGCTCGCGCCCGAGCTGGAGGGGATCGCCCGGCGGGTCTCCGCCCTCGACGAAGAAGTAGCGGCGCACCGCTTGCGTTGGGGTGACGGTGCGGAGCTCGACGCGGCGACGAGAGCGCTCGACGCGCTCCGCCAGCGCATCGAGCTGCAGCTTCGCGCGGTGGAGCACGACGAGCTCGAGATCGCCGCGCTCGACCAGCGACTCGATGCGGAGCGGACGCGGGCCGCATCGTTGGCGGCGGGCGGGGCGGAGCTCGACGCGCGGTGGGCGGCGCTCGAGCAGGAGGCCACGCGGCTCGCTTCGGAGGTGACCGAGGCGGAAGCCCGGCATCAGTCGGCGCGCGCTGCGGCCGATGCCGCGGAGGGCGCGGCCCGCGCGGCCGACCAGGAACGCCATCGCAGCGCGGCGCGTGCCGAGGCGCTGGCGCGTGCCTTGCACGAGCTCGAGGGCGCGGGAGGCAGAGAGGTCCTGTCCGACGTCGAGGGGGTCGTCGGCTCGCTCGTGGACCTCGTCGAGATCGATCCCGGCTGGGAGGCCGCCTTCGAAGCCGCCGCCGGGGCGGCGGTGTCGGCAGTCGTCGTGTCAGGCCG